>CAYGNS010000268.1:0-4395 GCA_964351295.1 uncultured Gammaproteobacteria bacterium | reverse complement strand
ATGCAGAAGATTGATGCGGTGTACTCGCGCAATCAATTATTTTTGGATGTGGTGCAGGACTATTATCGGGTGTTTACGGACAAAATGGCTGAACCCTATAAAGAGTGGCGTCGCCTCAGTTACAAAGAAGTGCAATATGCACGCATTTTAAGCGAGCAAGCGCGCAAGGAAAAACTCGCCGGTGTGGCCTTGATGGCCGCAGGAGTGGTCGTGGGTGCTGAGGGAAGTGGGCGCAGCGCGTCTGCGGGGCGCTATTTGGGGCTCGTAAGCGGAGGTTACCTGTTTGCTAGAAGTTATGACAAAGACAGCCAGGCAGCAGTACATGCTTCAGTTTTGCGTGAACTTGGCGCCTCGCTAGAAGGTGAGTTAGCCCCCAGTATTGTGAATTTACAGGATCGTACAGTCACGCTCGGCGGAACGGTGGAGCAGCAGTTCCTGCAATGGCGCACCACTCTCCAAAATCTATTTGACGCGGAATTCAACCGATCTGATATACCGGCATCGAATGCGTCATCGCTGGCTCCCGATGCCGCGACTGAGGCCGCACAGGCCGATGAGTAAGTTGGCGTTGCAAGTATGAACGATCAACGTCTCACGCCCTCAAACTACCAGCCTCCGCACGCTGGCACTTCCGTAAGACCGAGTTCCGAAGCGGCACACAACGCCACTCCGTTTGTTTGGTGGCGCTCGCAATTGGTGCTGATGATGATCGCCTTTTGTTTGTTACTACTCGGTAGCTTGTTGTTATCGTGGTTGCTACCTCCTGCAGCGGTACCAAGTACCCCAACCGTGCAGGGCCGAGTTAATGCCGAGTTAAATGTGAACTCGCCGTCCGCTAATACCTCTGACCCCAATGAGCAATTATCGCCATGGCAGTCGCAACAACGGGCGGATGCCCGCGCGCAAGCGCAACAGATTTTAGCGGAGCTGATCGAGCGCAAGCGCAGTTTGGAATCCTTGGGGGTTCGTGATTGGCGGGAAGAGGAATTCGCGGCGGCCTTAGCGCGAGCTGAACAGGGTGATGATCTCTATGCCATGCAGGAGTTTGCACAAGCTTTGTTGGAGTATGAAGCCGCGCGCACGGCCTTGCAGAATATTGAGCAGGAGATTCCGCAAATCGTGGCTCAGTTTACGCAGAATGCTAATCAAGCTATGCAGGACGGACGCTTTGATCTTGCCAAACAGAAGTTTGCTATGGCGCTGCGCTTGGACGCCAATCATATACCTGCATTGGCAGGTCAGGCACGGCTTGCGACTATGCCCGAAGTGTTGAGTGCGATTGGGCGCGCAGATGAGCAGCAACAACGCTACCAGAGCCAACGTGACATTAGTTTGTTGCAAAATGCGCTTACAGAATATCAAGCGGCACTCGCACTGGATCCGTTAGCACCGACTTTGCAGGATAAAATCACAGCCACTGAGCAACTGATGATCGAGCACCGTTTTAATGCCGCGATGTCTCAAGCAGTGCAAGCGCTACTCGCGGGTCGTTATGCACTCGCTCAAGCACAATTTAGCGAGGCGCTCGAAGCCCGCCCAGATCACAGCTTAGCCAAACAAGGACTTGATCAAGCTTTAGCGCTCAACAAAGGTAGTTCGATCGAGCAGATGTTTGCCCAAGCGCGCGCATCGGAAAACCAAGAAAACTGGCAACAGGCTGCCAGCTTCTACACCGCGATATTGGCCCGCGACGCGAGCCAAGTGAGCGCGCGCAGCGGCTTAGTACAAGCCGATGTGCGGGCGCAGCTCGACGCCAAATTGCGCGCTACCCTGGCCGCGCCCCTGCATGTTACTGATCCAGAAAGACGCGCGGAAATCGAGCAGACCCTGGCACAAGCCAAAGGCATCAGTCGGCACGGGGAGGTATTAAATGCGCAGATTCAAGCCATTGACGAACTCTTACAAGGCGCTGAGCAGCTTGTGACCGTGTCGCTAACTTCCGACTCGGCGACCAAAGTCTATCTGCTTAAGCGCGGCGCCAAGCCAATTGAGTATGCACCGTTCGCCTCTAAGATACTCTCTTTACCACCCGGGCGATATGCCTTATCGGGGCAAAGAGTGGGTTATCAAGATGTGCGCGAAGAGCTAGTGATTGAACCCAATGCCAAGCAGGTTTTACGCGTAGATATACGCAGTAAAGTCGCGGTCAACACGACCGCGAGTGCAGGGGGGGACTCTTGAGCAAGCAGTTACCGATCGTAACGTCAGCCAAACCCTCTGCGGAGTCGTCACTATTGCAGCCGAGTGCATATCAGCCCCCGCACGTTGGGCGGCAAGCGCGCTGGCGCTGGGCTTTAAGTTGGCAGCATTGGACTCTGTTCGCCGCAATAATTCTCTTGGGGCTGTTTGTATTGTTTCTTGCCTTTGCACGTAGCATTCAGATAGAAGTGCGCGCTGACAGCTTGCAACGCGGTGCACCACCAGAGCCGGTGATGGCGGCCACGCTCGACCTGTCGGCGTGGTTGCAATTGCCACTGGGTAATCGGTATTTAGTGCTACCCGGCATTCATTCGTTACAGGTGAGCGCCGAGGGCTTTGTGCCTCAGTCGCTTGATGTAGACGTCACCCAAGACCGATTCCAACAATTTTCGGTGAACCTAACGCGGTTGCCAGGTCTCTTGGCGGTGACGGTGCGCTCAAGCGTGACCGATGATCCTATCGGAGTTAATGATGCACAGTTGTGGCTCGACCCAGCCGAACGCTTCAGTGTGCCAGGTCAGGTGGTGGATATTCCCGCCGGAGAACAAACCGTGACAGTGGATGCTCCGCTCTATCGTCCAGCGACCAAAAGCCTGATCGTGTTGGGCGAAGCTCGCGTGCAAGATTTAGAATTCATCCTAGAGCCTGCATGGGCGAATTACGCCTTCAGTGCTACGCAGGAGGGGGTGTCGCTATCAGTGGATGGTGAACTCCAAGGCGAGTTGCCGCTCACGTTGCCGTTAGAGGAAGGCGCACGCGTTATACGCTTCAGCAAACCCTTATTTACCAGCGCAGAACAGACCGTCATCGTAACGGCAGATGAGTCAGTTCAGGTGCCGCCAATCACATTGAATCCTGCGCCGGGGGTCGTTGAACTTGCCAGTACGCCCCCCGGTGCAGCGGTGTTAGTGAATGACGAATATCGTGGCCTGACCCCGCTTAGCTTGGAGTTGCAGGGCAATGCCGCCCATGCTTTGCAGGTATATCGGCCCGGTTTTAAGGTGGTTGCGCAAACTCTGGAAGTTGCGCCAGAGCAAACCGTACAACGCGCGATTGCGCTAGAGCAAGATACGGTGCCCGTGCAGGTGAGTGTGAGCCCCGCGACTGCGCAAGTAACTATTAATCAGAAAGTGATGGGACGCGGTAGTCTTAACCTCGAGCTTCCAACTTTGTCGCATACGATAGAGGTCTCGGCACCAGGCTATGTGAGTCAGTCGCGCACCTTAGTGCCCACTGCCAGCACTAGCCAACTCGTATCGTTTGAGCTACTGACACGAGAGCAACATTACTGGGCGACGATTCCTAGCGAATACACAAATTCTGTTGGTAGTAAAATGGTGTTGTTCAAAGCGCCAGGGCAAGTTGCCATGGGCTCGAGTCGCCGCGAAGCTGGACGTCGTGCGAACGAAGTAGAGTACACGGCTGAACTCAACAAAGCCTTTTTTGTGAGTACGCTCGAAATCACTAATGCGCAATACCGCGAATTTAAGGCAAGCCACTCCTCTGGTAATTACCAACGCAACAGCCTGGATCTGAATAACTATCCTGTGGTGCGTGTTAGTTGGCAACAAGCGGCGCTGTATTGCAATTGGTTGAGCGAGCGCGAGAACCTTACGCCGTTCTATTCTACTAAAGCGGGCTTTGTAGCTGGGCACAATCCTGCTGCGGATGGTTATCGGCTGCTGACAGAGGCTGAATGGACCTGGTTGGCATCGCACTATAATGGTAAACGTCAGACGTATGTTTGGGGTGACTCTGAGCAATTTCCGAGCGACGCACCGTTCGGTAATGTGGCAGACGAAAAATCGCGAGGGTTGATCAATTTTCTACTTGAAGGCTATACCGACGGCTATGTTGCCGCGGCTCCAGTTGGATCTTTTCCCGCTAATTCAAAAGGCCTTTACGACCTAGAGGGCAATGTGGCCGAGTGGACGCATGACTGGTATAGCGCACAGGGTAGCAAGCCTGTTGCAGAGCAAAACACCAAAGCGGTGGCACTCGATCCGTTAGGGCCTGAGATTGGTGAGTATCATGTGGTTAAAGGACCGAGCTGGGCACGCGGTTACCTGCCGCAACTGCGCTGGGCATATCGGGACTCCAGCGCGAAAGGTAGGCACGATTTAGGTTTTAGGGTGGCTCGTTATGCGCAACCTTAAGTTTCGAGCGCAACTGTTGGCGGTGCGCAGCGTCCTGACG
>CAYGNS010000267.1:0-4403 GCA_964351295.1 uncultured Gammaproteobacteria bacterium | reverse complement strand
GCCCATCCCGTGTGGATGCTTACCTTTTTAATTCTCACCTGCGTCTCGTTTAGCTTGTTTGGTTTTATTATTGGCTTGTGGGCGAATAATTTTGAGAAGCTGCAGATTATTCCGATTCTGGTGATTACACCGCTCGTATTCTTAGGCGGCACGTTTTATTCAATCAGCATGTTGCCACCGTTTTGGCAAACCGTAACACTGTTCAATCCTGTGGTGTATTTGATCAGTGGTTTTCGGTGGAGCTTTTTTGAAGTGTCCGATGTAAGCGTGTGGTTGAGTTTAGGCATTATTGTTGGCTTTTTGCTCATTTGCCTCGCCATCGTTGCGTGGATTTTTAGAACGGGCTACGGGCTTAAAGAATAACGCGTGATGGTTTGTTCGGTTACGCACTAGCGCATTGGTAGAGGTATTAGGCGAGATGAATTCGATTGAGGATTTTCGGTTAGAGCTTGGCCAAACCTCCGAGATAGGCATGGCGCTAACCTTAGCCACGATGATGTTCTCGGTGGCGTTAGGGTTGCGTACCGAACATTTTGCTTTTTTCAAACACTCCCCACGCTTGTTCTTTAGCGGCGTGGCAGCGCAAATAATCGCTCTGCCAGCGGTGACGTTACTCTTGTGCTTTATTTTTACACCTAGCCCCACCATTGCGCTGGGCATGATACTCATTGCCTGTTGTCCTGGCGGTAATGTATCTAACTTGCTGGTACTGCTGGCGCGCGGGAACACCGCTTTGTCGGTCTCGTTAACGGCCACATCGAGCGTGGCCGCCGCCTTTGTTACGCCTGTAGCGATTATATTTTGGAGTTCGCTGTACCCTCCCACCAACGAACTGCTAGATCGAATTGCGTTCGACACGGCCAGCTTTTTGATACAAACCAGCGTCATATTGGCTTTACCATTGTTCCTGGGAATGGCCGTAGCCCATTGGTTTGCCCGCGCTGCTGCCTGGTTACAAAAACCACTCGTAACGCTTTCGAGCTTTGGCCTATTTGTGATTATTGTTACAGCCACCTGGCGATATTTGGACCAGTTCGCGTTATTAGGACTCAGCTTTTTTGCTTTAATTATTCTGCACAACGCAGTCGCGTTTTTGGTGGGTTACATCACCGCGCGACTCGTGGGTGCCGATCCACGCTCGCGACGTGCTTTAGTGTTTGAAGTAGGCATTCAAAATTCTGGTCTTGGTATCGTAATTTTACTAACGCAGTTGGGCGGTATGGGCGGCGCCGCGGCGGTGGCTGGAATATGGGGAATCTGGCATATTATTGCAGGGCTTATACTGGTGTGGGTGTTTCGGCGAGGGGATGCACGAGCAGTGGTGTTGGCTGGGGCATAAAAGTACGCGGGGCTGCCAATTAGTAAAAAATATATAAAATAAGAAAACCAAGTAAGTAACCAGAGGTAAACCATGTTCGATCTTAAAATCATCAATGGCCTAGTCTATCGAGGTAACGGCGCTGCGCCTGAAAGCCTTAACATCGGTATTAAAGACGGCAAGATTGTGGAGCTCGGTGATTGTGTCGCACCAGCTGAGCGTGAATTTGACGCAGCAGGCGCGATCGTTACACCGGGGTTTGTGGATGTACACACGCATTACGATGGTCAAATCTCTTGGGACGAAGAACTCAAGCCTTCCGTGAATCATGGCGTAACCACGGCCGTATTAGGTAACTGCGGGGTGGGTTTCGCGCCGTGCCGCGCGAGTGACCGTGACAAACTGATTCGATTAATGGAGGGCGTTGAAGACATTCCGGGTACGGCTTTGCACGAAGGCATGAACTGGGAATGGGAAACCTTTCCAGAGTACATGGACGCCATTGATAAGCGTCCACACACAATAGACTTTGCGGTGCTGGTGCCACATGACCCCGTGCGCGTGTTCGCGATGGGGGATCGCGCCGTATTCGACGAACCCGCCAACGAAGCCGATATAAGTGCGATGCGCGCGATTGTGCGCGAGGCCATGGAGGCCGGTGCGGTGGGCTTTTCGACAGGGCGCAGCGATGTGCATAAGACCTCCGACGGTGAGTGGACGCCTGCAAGCGAGGCTAGTAAAGACGAACTCGTAGGCATTGCGCAAGCCTTTCAAGGCCTTAACTACGGTGTGCTGCAAGCGGTTAATGACTTTGATATGGTGCGGCCCGAAGACAATTTCGACAAAGAATTTGAGCTGATGGAAGCCTATTTTAAAGCGAGCGGCGGCCGGCCCGGGTCAATGTCGTTGATGCAGCGCGACTTCGCGCCCGACGACTGGATGAAAATTATTCAGCGCAGCGAGGAACTGAATGCCGAAGGTTTGGACATTAGTTTGCAAGTAGCGCCACGCGCCATTGGGGTATTCAACGGGCTCAACTGCACTTTTCATCCTTTAATGGCGTTTCCAAGTTACTTAGCCATTCGCGACAAGCCGTTAGCAGAACGCGTGGCCATTATGCGCGACCCTGAATTTCGCGCCAAATTACTCTCAGAAAAGGTGGTTACGCTAGCTGGGCCGGGATCGCCCGTGCCGCCACTCGTGGATATGATGATTGGTCAGTTTCCGCAACTTGCCGAAAAAATGTTTAAGCTGGATCACAAAGGTGTGGTGGATTACGAGCAACAAAACGACACCTCGATTGCAGGACAAGCGCGGCGCGATGGCCAAACTGTTTGGGAAAAGGCCTACGACATCATGTTGCAGGACGATGGCAAAGCGCTAATCTACTTCCCCGTATACAACTACACCGAAATGAACTACGACAACGTGTACACCATGCTTACGCATCCCAAAGCGTTGCCTGGATTGTCGGACGGTGGGGCGCACGTAGGTACAATTTGCGATGCGAGTTTTCCAACTTATCTTTTGAGCTATTGGACGCGTGACCGGGCTCGTAAGGGTCGCAAGAGCATTCCGCTCGAGCGTGCCATTCAAATGCTTACCGCCGACGGCGCTGATTATTTGGGCTTACCCGATCGGGGTCGCATTCAGGTGGGCTTGAAAGCCGATATCAATGTGATTGATTACGAGCAACTCGATTTAGGCGTGCCACAAATGGTGCAAGACTTACCTGCCGGCGGACAACGCTTGTTACAACCCGTAACGGGATACAGGGCAACATTTGTAAGCGGCGAGCAAGTTATTGCCAATGACCAAGTGCTAGCCGCACGGCCGGGCAGGTTGGTGCGCTTGAATCAGTACGCGATGTAGGGTTGGCACTGAGGTAGGTAATGGATCCCCGATGACTCGGGGATGACGGCGTGAATGACGTTTCCGATCTTCGCGGGGATGACGTGTCCGGCTAACGCGGGGAAGTCGCCCGTCCTAGAGCGTGCGGTTCCACTCCAACATAGTCTGCGCGTTCCGCGCGCGTTTTTCCTTAAACTCGCGATTTGCTTGCTGGGCTATATACGCGGCCTTGTTTTTAAAGTGAAAGCGCTCGTCCGAGTGTTGTGCCAACTCATAGGCTTTAAGCATGTCTTGCAACGCTTTTGCATGACGCTGACTCAACTGCCAGGTGCGGCTGCGTAGTTCATAAAAGCGCGCATCTTCGTTGTGCATGCTTAAGGCCTTATTAATGTGTCTTCGCGCCAATCGCGAGTCGCCCTGTTCCAAATATTCCTTGGCTAGGAAGTAATGGTGATAGGGGTTTTGTTGGCGAATTTCAGTGGCCCTGCGCTGCAAGATGCTGGATTCTTTAAGCCGACCAAACTGCTCATATACTCGCGCCAGATTGGTAATGGCTACCAAGGTAGAGTCGTTGATTGTGAGCGCATGCAGGTAGATCGCCATGGCTTTGTTCACGTCGCCGAGTCGCTCGTTAATCACACCATAATTAACCCACAAATTAGGGTCCTCGGTGTACTCCGCAATGGCTAATTTTATTAGGTGGTTGGCTCGGTCATAGTCCTCGACTCGAAACGCATCAATAGCACGGTTGCTCATCAACTGTGCGTAGGCGTGAGACTCGCTAATGCGGCGCTGCGCGTAATCAAAGCGAAATTGATCTAGGGCTAAATCAAAAATTTGCCGGCGCGGGCCGCGCAATCGTATGCCGTTTACATGCCGATAAAACACCAAGTTTTGTTCGTAGTTCATACCCCAATTAGCCGGGATGTCTACCTCGTTAATTTGAATCTTGATGTCGATTTCGGCGGCTAAGGCCCGTAAAAACAAGGTAAACGACAAACAATTAGCGCGCTTCTCCTCAAACACTTGTGCGGGTGTGAGGTTGGCATTTACATCGTAAACGACCCCTAATCCATCGGGGTCTATGATCCATTCGGCAAGGCGATCGGCCGCGGTGATATCAAGTACGGCTTCGCGGTTGGGAAAAAGCGCCTGCACGGCTTCGCGCATTTGCGGCGTTACTTGTTTTAATTCGGCAAACGAAATGCGCTCATTAACGGGTACCGAATAAGGG
>CAYGNS010000266.1:0-4412 GCA_964351295.1 uncultured Gammaproteobacteria bacterium | reverse complement strand
ATCAATTACATTGTGATTAGTCGAGGCCGTGGCTTGGTATTCTCCTAAATTAACTAGGTTCACAATAACGCCTGGTTCTGCTGCAGTGAAATTACCTGCCCCTCCAACATTCAAGTTGCCAAGTACAACAATGTGATCGTAATCGGCTAAATTCGGTCCCGCGAGCTCTAAATTTAAGATCGCGCCATCAAATAGAATTAAATTCCCGTCAATGATGATTTCGCCCGGGGAGTTACCAGGCGCAATAATCCCGCCTGCATCAACAACGACGGTGCCATCCGTGAGAATCACACCGTTGCCTGTAATCGACGACCCATTGGCAAGCAATATGTCCACAGGCTCAAACGGGGAGAACAAACTCAACACCCCACCATTTAAATTCAACTCCGCCTGATCAAATGCGAGCATGTCTAATTCTAAAATCGTACCGGCATTAACACGCAGTACATTGTGATTAGAGATGCCGCCCTTAATAACAATCAGCGAGCCCGCGCCGCCGTTGCTATTGCGCGCTACCATCACACCGTCATTAATGATCGGAGCATTAGTGCTAACGGTCAAATCGCCTTCCAATACTAAGCGTCCGGAGCCTGCGTTGCGTAAGTTTCCTGGGGAGGGCATGCCTCCAAAAACACCAATATTTAGAAAGCCATTACCGCCTATTACTAAATTGCCTTGGTTAACTATTTGACCATTGATTAGCAAGGTTGCTCCGTCGAATTCGATACCATCATGGAGTCCGTCTTCAATGGTCAAGTCAATACTGCCGCCCTCTAACAAGGTATAAGTTCCCTGACCAATAGAAATCGGGGGATTTATACTACCCGTAATTGGGCCCGCCTTAATCTCTAAGCGGCCAATTTCCACCTGATTGGAAGCAACACCATTGAAACTAACGGAAGAGTCCAACCCAGGGGTAATAATCAGCTCATCGATTGACGCATTACCCTCTAATCCGAAATCGGTATTGGTAAGCTCAAAGCCGCCCTCAACATTCATCTGCGTGGCAACTACGCTAAAAAAGCCGAACAGGTCTTGCACGAGTAGTCCACCACCCAAAAACTCCACGGTATCGGCCGAGAGCGTGTATTCGCCGTCTAGAGACACCACCGTGGCACCACCATTGCCGCCTAAATTGGAATTGAATTGCAGTAGCGAACCGGCGCCCGTACCAAGATCAATCGACGCCTCTACGAAAATGTTGCCCGCGGCGTTGAAGGTAAGATCATTCCCCGAATCGGAGAATAAGAAACTTTTGATGGTGATATCGCCGGCTTCACTACCAACATCGCCAGTATCAATAGTAACGTTATTACTCTCAAGTGCGATATTAATCGTTTCCGCATTGATCGAGGCCCCGCTATCAAGCGCGGTAAATACTTCCTCCCCACCCTCTGCAACTTGCCCGACATTATTGTCCATATCGTCAATAACGATATCAAGCGGATCAATTAACCACTCACCCGCCAGACCATTTGCAGCGCCTGCATTGGGCGCAATATCAACTTGTAGCCCAAGCAAACCCGACGTTTCGATAAAGCCGCCATCGCCTTCAAGGCTACCACCGCGTGCGGTCACAGTGCCCTTGATTCGCGCGCTATTTTCCGCAAAAAGAATGATTCGTCCGCCGTCACCGGTGTGATTGCCGTCCGCCGAAACACTGGCATCCGCACCAAGGTATACGAATTCGCTAGTGCGGGTGTCGCCGCGCCCTTGCTGCTCACCACCAATTAGAATAGTGCCGCCTTGCGCGTCGCCATTGGCCATGACTCGAGTGGTGCCAAACAAACCCACGTTATCGCCCAGCAAGGCAATATTGCCGGCAACGGTGGATGAGCTCGTGTCAATTGAGGCATCCCACAGCTCAACCTGATTGGCTTCAATATGAATATCGGCACCGGAGGCGACTAAAGAGCCGCCGATAATAGCTTCGTCAGTAGACTGGATAAAAATGCGGCCATCGCTTTCAACAAGTTCAATATCACCCGCATTGCTAATTCGCCCACCCACTAGCGAGGCATTGCCGTGGCTCGCGATGATTCGCCCCAAATTCAAGACCTCATTGGCGGGCGACTCTACTTCAAAGCTTAAGCCCGGCAAATCTGCGAAACTGAGCGTTACAGCACGCCCTGCCGCCAACACGATATCACCGTTATCAGTTTGCAGAATGCCGCTGTTTTCAACCGACTCGGCGATCAAAGCGATATCGCCGTCCCCCGTCACATGAATATGACCATGGTTAGTAATCGCGCCACCAACTCCCGCAAATCGATACTTTCCCTCAGCAAAATCGGCATTGCTGATTTCCAATGTTGAAGCGACAAATCCACCGGTATCAATAACCGCATCTTCACCCACTATTAAACCGTTGGGGTTAATTAAAAAGACTCGTCCGTTGCTCTGTAGTTCGCCCAGTATTTGACTAACCTCAACACCCGTTACGCGATTGAGCACCGCCGAGTTAGCCGACTCTTGAATAAAGCGGGTCAGCTCTCCTTGGTCAATTGAGAAACCACCCCAGTCGATAATCGTGCCGGGTGTATTGGTAATGTTGAGCTGTGTTCCGGTTGAAACTATCTCCGCAGCGCCTGCTACTACCGTTGGATCTACAGGATTTGCGTGGGTCGACGTGGCTCCAGCGAGATAGCACAATGCGGCAACGAAAGTACCTTTTACAATATCGCTCACTCGGTGATGCTTAAATTTACTTGTTCGCATAATTATCCTCCTACTATGGAGCATTGCCCTTCGGGGCTAAAGTTATCCGGAAATCGATCGACTCGGTCGAGGTCAGCATCGCTTAAATCAGATAGGGCAAAGTGTGGGTCTCTTTCTAACATTACGGGCACTTTTGGCAAAGCGGTCACTCCAGCGGACGGCGCCGTCTGTGCGGACGCGACAACGGGCGCACTGGAATAACCAGCCTTGCCAGCTCCCAGTTCAACTTGGATACAATCCGCTGGTTGAGCAACTCGACATTTCCCTACTTCAAACTTTTCGGCTTGACCCGCACACTGACTCATAACGATCGCGCCCGTCTCGCAACTACCATACAAACCCTCGGGCAGGCTTTGATTTATGCCTTCAGCAACGCTGGTTGCATCGACCGCTGGTTCATCACCAAATGACAAGTCTTGCTCGTCCTCTAAACATTCCGTTCCAGAGCAGATGCGCGTAATAAAGTCAGTGCCGCGAATACCGATTGAAGCGATGGGTGTGTCCACGTTAAAGGAATCGGGTTTACGCTGACCAATTAAGCCGGTTACCGTACGCAACCCACCTTTTACCAAATTAATACAAGCTTCTTCTTCCCCTTCTTTGTCATTAAAGGCGCCAATCGCAATCGTCGTATTGGGTTTGAGCGTGAGCTTGGTGTTGTCCACCATACGAATGACAGCGAAACTCTTATTAGCAGTATTGATCACATCGCCTTCGTCTATCGCAGCACCCCTGCCTAACACACGACTGGCTTTGGCGGTATCGGTCGCCGTCACTACGCCCTTGGCCAAAATCACCGTACCGCTTGCCGCATTACTTAAAGAACAAAAGCTAATTAGCCAAAATGCTACAACGAGCCGCATAGTAAAGCGTAAGGACTTGGACATAGTTTGAGCATTAAGATGTGCCGCTTGATTGAGTGTAAATGTTTGCATAAGCAGCCCAACGCTAAAAGCGATAACTAAGGTTAAAATGAAGTTTGCCATCGCCGTCAAGAGAGGCCGTACTAGGGTCAACAGCTTGATCGACACCATCTAACAAATAACCGTAGCTGCCCGATGCAGAAATATTGGCAGTCGGATTCCAGTTCAGCATAAGCCCCACCGACGCCACGCTCTCAGAGGCAAACTCATTGACGGTGGGACGATTATTTTCGAGCTTGGCATAATCGAAAAATGCGAGAGCTCTTAGCGTTTCACTAAAAGGTGGTGCCCACGCCTGAACATTTACTAAATAGCCTTTGTCGCCCCGCAGTTCCCGCTCCTCTAAGCCACGGACACTACTGGCACCCCCCACGGAAAACTGTTCGCCGGTAATTAGCCGATCACTCGTGCTAGACAATTTGATACTCGCAACATAAAGCCACCGCTCATTACTACGGCGATAGCTCGCGCCTATTTCCGCTTTCGACCAATCCTCAGATGCGCCCGAACGAGCCAGTCCGTAGAAGCGCGCATCATTGAATGAACCACCGCTTTGATTTGCCGTATAGCTCACAAAACCAGACCATTCCACACCTTTACCATTGCTCCAGACGCTCTGATAGTTCAATGCTAAGGGGCGGCTTCTAACATCTTCCAAAACGGGCTGGTTGAAAAACCGCACGTCGTTATCGAACAATTTATCTGAATACTGCAGCGCGAGCGCGTGATGATAACGACCAATGCTGCCCAATTCATGGGTATACGCCGCAC
>CAYGNS010000265.1:0-4418 GCA_964351295.1 uncultured Gammaproteobacteria bacterium | reverse complement strand
CTCTAAAACAGCAAGCGGAATAGCACAATGTCGAACCGCAGGAGCAGCTTAGTTGTCCTAGTAACGTTCCTAAAGCCTGATATCTCCTGACTTTAGACAGGGGTGTTGCGGAGTTATTGCTTCCGTGGGGAAGTTCTGCGTTAGACACAAGTCGCCCTAAGCGCCTTGCGAAGGCTCAGGATGAACTCGTTAAATCGTTACATCCGTTTCGCGCACCGGTTTACTGTAAAGCGAGACGTCGCCCATGGCTCCCGCCGAGAGTGTGGCCGCTTGGTCAGCGAGTACGCGGTCGTACAGCGCAAGATCACTGGGATGGAAGAGCTTTCGCGCGCCGGCGACGTTAATCCAGCCTTGCCCTTCATCCAATCCTCGCACAAGCATGGCGTAATCGCGTGGCAGCTCGGGGCTACGAACTTCGGGTGTAACGTAACGGATGGCGCAACCAATGCGCCGGTCGTTTGATTGGTTTGGCCCTGAAGCATGAAAGCACCGCCCATGGTGGAACGACGCTTGCCCAGGTGCGAGCGAACCGAATACAGCGCGGTCTTCGTCAACATCGGCAATCGATTGGCCGCGTGATAGAAGGTTGTTGGGGTCGAACGTGTCTTCATGCGTGGCTATGCCGCCCAGATGGCTACCAGGCAGGAATCGCATACAACCGGACGCAATACTGACATCGGAAAGCGCTACCCACACGGTCACCTCTTCATCGGTATTGCCCATGCCCCAATAGGTAATGTCCTGATGCCAACTCACGGTACGGGCACTGCCCGGTTCCTTAATAAAGAGCTCTACTGACCAGACCAGTAAGTTGTTACCGAGGATTTGCTCGACCATATCGAGAATCAATGGGGTACGAGCAATCTCCGCTAACAGCGGTACAACAAGGTGACCATTAACTCGAAAAAATTGGTTAAGGTTGTGTCCACCTGCACCGTCAGCATTGTCGGATTCCAGCCGCTCGATGGAGTTGCGTAACCCGGTAACCGTGGCGGCATCAAAGACGGGAATACCAGACAAAAAGCCATCCCGACGGTAGGCGTTCACGTCTATTGAAGGCGAGCTTGCGAAAGCGGACGCGGTGCTTGTGGTTAGGTGGGATACCATGCAAATCTCCGACTGTTCATTTAAATGTGCATCGAGAGTCTCGATCAAGCTACCGTCTGAAGTGGGTAGCCTTAAACACCAGAATACTCCCTTTACTGAATTTCAGTACAGAGCTATTTTAAGGTTAGAAAATGCCGTTTCTGCGTATTGCTCAGTGTCGAGCCTAACGAATATTGCTCTGTCTATTGGGTTAGCCCCCTTGATCGGCGGCTTGCAACATACCGCCCAGCTCTTGAGGGTTGAGTAGGCCGTCATTGTCCTTGTCGAAGTTGGAGAAGTTATCACCAAAAGCGTGGCTCAATCTGCGCGTGAGCTCAGACTTCGCTACCTTGCCGTCCATATCTTGATCCATGAGCCCAAGCATTTGAAATAAACCAGCACGGCCCGGGTTGTGGATGGGCTTGTCGGTACGTTCATCTACCCAACTATAGCCAACCGATCCGTACAGCATCTCTTGCTCTGATTGAAGACCCCAATAGACGGTTTCGTCGGGTGCTGGGTTGCCGCGGTTTTTGGCTGAATTGTTGTAGATAGTTTTATGAATGAGTTTGCTGCCCGCGGGAATACGCTTGGGCTCTTCAAACTGGTATGTTCGTTGCCAGTTAAAGTCGTAGTTAGGCACTGAGAGAATGGTTTCTAAGTTGCCATCTGGGTACACAATCTCAAACGTCGAACTGGCTCCTCTATAGTGAGAGTGCGGAAATAGGGCATGGATGTCGGCGTCTTGGTCGAATAAAAAATACGCCTTTTCTTCATGTGCTTCGGCATTGGGTGGAATCGCAAGTTCAAAATTGACGATCACCTGCTCACGATAGAAATTTTGCGGCGCTGTATCCGAAAAATAGAGACCGATCTTGCTCTTGTCTACGGCTTTACGACCGTATGGCGTGTAGTGCATCTGAAACTGATACACGCCCCCTTTTGGCACAAATACGCCCGTGCCCTCGGGCATCCTTGAAGCCTCGTTGCCGGGAGCGTAGGTTAGGATGAAGTTCTCAAAAATCTCTGATAGCTCGCCCTCTGGTTGAGTTTCGGATGAGCCCGCCAGAATGTGGTGTACGGCCTTAGGGTCGCCTGGGATAATTTCCGCTGCCACAACCCATACATCTCTATCGTAAGGGTTTGGTACGTTAGGAAATTGGTAGTCCACTGTACCGCTAGCGGGTACCTCAAACGCTGGAATGTCGATAATCAGGTCAGGCTCGCCTAATGTCCAAACATTGTTGAGCGGTGGGATTTGCTTTAAAGGATCATCGCCTTCGCCGCGCGGCGCGCCCGCCTCAATCCAACGCAGTAGCGTTTTGGAATCGGCGTCACTCATCCCAACGTCGTTTCGCCAATGCCCAATCTCAGGATCAGCGTGCCACGGTGGCATACGTTTAGTGCGAATCACCTCCCGCATCATCGGCGCAAAACCTCGAATCATGTTGTATTCAGACATTGCCCAAGGGGCTATGCCGCCCTTTACGTGGCAGGCAACACAATTCTCTTTGAGAATGGGAACGATCGTGTCGGTGTAACTGATCTGCGCGGCTTCTATGTTTGCATCTATGTTTGCATCTATGTCTGCATGAAGGTTTTCATCCATGTTCTCATAATTGATGATACAGCCGGGCGCGCTAACCGTGGTTGGGGTCACACTTTTCCCTGTAATGAGAGCATCGAGTGTGTCGCGCACATACGTTTCACTGGCTTGCTCTTTTTGTCGTTCAAAGTGCACTCGGTCGCTAATCGGCCCGCGATACACAATTTGCCAAGTCTTGGGGTTAATAACTAAGACTTCGCCTGTTCTAACGAGCTTTAAAGAGCGCGCGATCATTTGCGTGCGATCTTTCATGATCGGAAAATCCACTCCCCACTCTTCAGCTTCGGCCGCAATCGCCTTTGGAGTATCCTGAACGTTGGCATTGAGCATGAGTATTGTTACGCCTTTGCCTTCGTAATCATCGCGAATCGCTCTTAGATCCTCGAGGTTAGAGCGAACTATCTGACAGCCATTGCCTTGCGCTACGATCACTACCGCATTCGCATCTCGATTGTAATACAGCTCATGCGCTTTGCCTTTATGGTCAATCAGCACAAAGTTTTCTGCCACTAAACCATCTTGGGCGTAAGATTTAATCGCGAACAACAGCAGCACTGCGAGTAGGGCGCTGCCCCAGA
Source organism: uncultured Gammaproteobacteria bacterium (assembly GCA_964351295.1). GTDB lineage: Bacteria > Pseudomonadota > Gammaproteobacteria > Arenicellales > Arenicellaceae > Arenicella. The sequence continues at coordinate 1,148 of CAYGNS010000265.1, read as the reverse complement.
TATTTTTAGTGAGCACTTAACGATCTCCTTTGGGTTTATACTTTTTATGATACAAACTATTGCACAGCGTTAGTAGACACTCGGTCAACGTATAGAACTCTTCGATTGGTAAGAGTAAAGCATCGCAGTGGTTGAACATTGAATGGACTCTAGCGTCTTTTGCAAAGCGTAAGTCTGCAGTCGTTAAGCGCTATGCAATGTTTGTGGCTGAGGGCGTGAATCAACCTTCGCCATGGGAAAAGCTAACGAGCCAAGTATTTTTAGGGGGTGAGGAAGCCGTTGCGGCGTGTCATAGTGGCGGCTACACGCTGAAGCAACTCGGCGATCATTTTGGATTACACTTTTCCATCGTGAGTAGCATAGTCAAGCACCATAACCAATAATCAAAGGCCTGACCCCTTAACCGCATGCCGGAGGCATTGGCGTAGTGAAGGAGTACCGATTCATTAATAAGCAATCCTTAAAGGAATTTAAGGCTCTGCCTGATCATATTCAGCGCCGATTTGCGCTCGATCTAAACGCAATATGTCAAGGCAAAGAACCGTTTTCAAATTTCAAGCATCTTACCGATAATGTTGGAGTTGGTGCGATTGAGCTCATTGAGAATGGCCGCCCAGCGTACCGAACAATCTATGTGGCCAAATTTGCGAAAGCGGTTTATATACTGCATTCCTTCACGAAGACCACGAACGGTGTTGATCGCAAAGCAATGGGTACTGCTAAAAAACGGTATAAAGCTATGATGGATGAGCTTAAAAAATAATATATATCAACACTTGTATATTTATAAGGTGGTGGTTTAGTATATCAACGCTGATATATGGATTGGAGCTTTTGTAATGTCTTCTATAAAGTACGACAATATTTTTGATGCTGTTACTGACAGCCAAGAAGAGGCGAACGAGCTCCAGACTCGCGCTGATTTGATGATTGTTATTAGGGATATTGTTAATCACAAAGGATGGAAACAAACTGAGGTAGCTGAAAAACTAGCACTCACCCAGCCTCGCGTCAGTGATCTATTAAATGGCAAAATCGATAAGTTTTCGATTGATCTGCTAATGACTTGTCTTTTTCGGCTTGGTTATCGCTTTAAACCAACATACAGAAATAACAAACTGACCATGACGGTTAAAGCTGCTTAAGGA
>CAYGNS010000264.1:0-4419 GCA_964351295.1 uncultured Gammaproteobacteria bacterium | reverse complement strand
TCCTTAATTCAACTGCACCCATTTGGGGTGCGGTCGTCGGCTTCGTGTGGTTGGGCACGCGGGTGTCTAAACGAGTAGTATTGGGCTTAGTGCTCGGGCTATTTGGGGTAATCGTGTTGGTGTCTGGTTCCGTCAAAAACCCCGCCAGTGATCTAGTGGGCGGCGTCCTGGCGATTGGCGCAGGGCTTTGCGCGGCACTGCTGTATGGTGTTGCGGCCAACTACACGGGCCTTTATTTACAAAAAGTGTCGAGTTTAACCATCGCCACCTTTAGTCTAGTGGCGGCCACATTTTGGCTATTGCCGTTCTCACTTTATGCCATACCGGCCCATACTATTAGCCCCCAGGCGTGGTTAGCTGTGATCGCCTTAGGCACCATCAGCACGGCCGTGGCCAATATCCTATACTTCGATTTATTGGAGAATGTGGGGTCGGCCAAAGCTTTAACTGTCGCGTTCATGATTCCCATATTTGCCAGTATTTGGGGTGCATTCTTTATTGATGAACGGGTTACGGGCTATATGCTGTTAGGCGGCGCGATCATCTTAGTGGGACTCGCAAATGTAAGTGGGTTTGGCCGCGGGCGTAAGCCCTCACTAGGTGTTTAAAAAAACAGCCGCCTTACTGACGCAAGGCGGCTGCTGGGCTTAGCTCACAAACTCGCTAAACCAATGCTACATAATTAGAACGATGCGGTGACACCCAACATGTACACCTCTGAGCTCGCGGATGCGTCGCTCACAGGAATTTGCGGCATGCCAGGAATATGTCCGCCCGATAGGAAATTAAGTGGTGCGTAGCCGCCAACATCGATGAACTCAGCAAACAGTTCTACGCTTGGAGCGAAACGCAAGGCAAGACCTAGAACGAACTGATCTTGTTTTTCCCATTCAGAGCCACTCGGACCCGCTTCAAAGCGGCTAAATTCAGCCGAGTATGCAACAGGGAGATTAAACAGTTCATTACGGTACTGAACACCTACGTCAAAACTGGTCACTTTTGCTGCAGCAAACTCTGGTAATGATGGATTGAACGTGCCTGGCCATACATCCGTAGTTTTGGCAATTTCAGATTTCAACGTCCAGTTGTCATTCTCATATTGAGCATACACGCCCCATGCCGGCACTTCTTCTTCGCAAGGACTGAAGTGCGTGATCGGAAATCCTTGACAGTAGGCCGAACCGCGTTGGTACGAAGCACCGAACAAGACTTCCGCAGAGCTGTCCATTTTAACCGTGTAATTCGCATCAACCGCATAGTTGTTTAGCTTACTCGGTACCGCCGTTCCTTCAACCGGAACATTGGCTGAGCGAAACTGAGAGCCACCTTGTACGGCCATAAACGATACATTCAAATTATCCCCTTGATAGCCAAGGATCCCGCCATTGGCGATTCCACCAAATGCGTGCCAAACAGTAGAATTGGTAAAGGGATTGACGGTATCGGTAAGACCAAACGGGATTGCTTGCTTGCCTAAGCTGGCGTACCAAGGCGACTTATCTAAGTTACCGAAGAGCACATAGGCTTTACGTACCTGCACTTGGTTGCGCGCAAGCGCAGTATTGGTGCCTGCGCCAAAGCTTTGCTCAGGATCAAACAACAGCTCAGCACTGGCTGCAACCCAATCACCCATCGTACCGGTAAAACCCAGCTGAGCCGAATGAATAGTCGCCTCTGACACGGTGGTGCCACGTTGATTGTTGCCAGTAGGATGACGCATCAAGTAACCAAACAAATTCGGCTCATTGCTACTTTGTAAATTGGCAATGGCCGTCACAGCACCTTGTACGTTAACCGCGTTTTTAGCTAAATCGCCACTCTGTCGCGCGCGCAAGATCATTTGTTGCTTACGATTAATATGACGGTTTGGATCAAGGAAATCGTAACCAAACTCAGGGTTGAATGTGATTAAACGATCCGACATTTCCTTTTCAATTTCGATTTCTGTTGCACCACCCTGTGTAACTGTGCGTTCAACGGCCACATCAGAAGGTTGAGTCGCCGACTCTGTCTGGGATTTTACGAGGGCCTCTACTTGGCTTTTTAAAGCGGTATTTTCGGCCTCAAGTCGCTCAAGGCGTTGTAGTATTTTGCCTAAGTCAACGTCTTGTGCAACCGCATTAGTTGCTGTGAGCATGGTTGCCCCTGCAATTAAAAGCACTTGCAACGTCCGTCCCAGACGAGGCATTGCCAACGATAAACTCTTAATCGATTTTTGTAGTTTTATAGTTCTCATTTTCTTTTTGTAGGTAGGTAGAATAGGCCTTGATGAACACGTGTCTCAATTAAGATTTAAAAATAAAGGAACCGAGCAATACGGTCCAATAACCTTAGCGTCAGCAAAAGTGTTAGAAAAAGGATGGGTAGTTCGTATTTGTCTCGCAAAGAGCCAAATGCGGTGCAAGCATATAGCATCCGTGTCGCGGAGTACAATTAGCTAAATTGAAGTCGAGAACTATTTCAAGATTAGGTTAAAAATAGGGTTTAGTATTACTCAGCCGAGAGACTGGGCTAACTAATAGACATTTTCACTAAATGGGATTCTTGCGCAACTGCGTGGACTTTTATGCGAGAACTTAGAGTATTTAAACAACGATCTCGTGCGAATGAGAAATGTGCGCCGTTTTACCGAGCATGATCGAGGCAGAACAATACTTCTCTGCCGACAGTTCCACCGCTTTCGCCACAGCCTTATCCGTCAGACCCACGCCACTCACTTTAAAATGCAGATGAATCTTGGTAAATACTTTGGGGTCGGTTTCAGCCCGCTCGGCCGTAATGTCCGCCACACAGGAGTTTACTTCTAAACGCCGCTTACGCAAGATATACACTACATCGTAAGAAGCGCAGCCACCCATACCAATAAGAAGCGTTTCCATCGGTCGTGCGCCCAAATTTTGACCACCACTGTCCGGTGGGCCATCCATGGGGATAGCATGTCCCGTTTCGGATGTACCGATAAAATGCACCCCATGTTGATATTCAATTCGTGCTTGCATACTGCGCCTCGGGTTCGTTTGTTACTTGGAATGTAGTTACGGTATTCGTAATCACAAGTGGTTATAACGCGCACAAAGAGCAAGTATTTCTATTCTGCGCATTCCATTAAACCGCGAACAGCTCACGCAGTTTTGCACCTGGATCGGCGGCTCGCATAAACGCCTCGCCCACAAGAAAAGCACCCACTTGATTGGCGCGCATTAGCGCAACGTCTTCTGGCGTGTGGATACCACTCTCTGTAATCACAACAGTCCCTTCTGGAATGTACTCAAGCAGCTCAAGCGTAGTGTTTAGAGAGGTCGTGAAATCGCGTAGATTGCGATTGTTAATTCCGAGCAGTTTGGGCGCAAGCGGCAAACTGCGTTGCAGCTCCGCAAGGTTATGCACCTCGATTAAAACATCAAGCTGCTGCTCTGCGGCAACACTGGCAAGTTCGTGCATTAACCCATCATCGAGCGCAGCAGCGATCAACAATATCGCATCGGCACCCATCGCTCGTGCTTCCAATACTTGATAAGGATCCAGCATAAAATCCTTTCGCAGTATTGGCAATTCCGTCACTTCCCTCGCATCGCGTAAATACTGTTCGCAGCCTTGAAAGAATTCTGTGTCGGTCAGCACTGACAAGCAACATGCGCCTGCGGCCGTATATTGCTGAGCAATCAGCGCGGGATCAAAATCGGCCCTAATGATGCCCTTACTCGGCGAAGCTTTTTTAACTTCAGCAATCACCGCGGCTTGGCCATTCGCTACTGTGCGCACAATCGCTTCGGCGAACCCACGCGTGCCATAATCTAAGCTCTGTATATCGCTCAGTAATTGTGCTTCGCTTCGCGTGGCCTTACTGCGCACTACTTCGGTAAGCTTGTGCTGCATAATGCGGTCGAGCACATCCGAACCCGTGCGCATTACCGCGTGCGCTTGCGCCCCTTGGGTGCTCAACTGAACTCCTGCGTGGCAGCGATGTAGGCGCGCTTAGCGGCGGCGGCGCGACCGTCATCAATCGCTTGATAGGCTGCCTGAACACCCTCAGCTAAGGAAGTAGCTAAGCCCGCAACATAGATTCCAGCACCCGCATTGAGCGCCACCATGTCGCGCGGAGCCCCCGCTTGTCCTGCAAATACTCGATCGATAATAGCGAGCGATTCTGCTGCTCCACTAACCACCAACTCCGTCAAATTGGCGCGCGCTATACCAAAGTCCTCTGGCGCGACCTCATAGTGCCGAATGTGTCCGTCCCGCAACTCACTCACCTGAGTGGGCGCGCACACACTCAGTTCATCCATGCCATCGTGCGCGTGCACCACAAGCGTATGTTCACTTCCTAACTGCGCGAACACAGATGCCAACGTAGCCGTTAGCTCGGGAGCGTACACGCCAATCACTTGCCGCTTAACTTTGGCTGGATTAGTGAGTGGC
>CAYGNS010000263.1:0-4424 GCA_964351295.1 uncultured Gammaproteobacteria bacterium | reverse complement strand
ATACATTGCGGTTCAATCATGCTGGAAAGCATGACCATTGCAGGCAGTTAAGAGTATAATTCTGCCTCTTTAATTTACTGGACTCTTTGCTCACAATGCCTATTTACCAATATAAATGTAGCGCTTGCAGTCATTCTTTGGAAGCCATCCAAAAAATGAGTGATGCGCCATTACTAACGTGTCCCGCGTGTGGTGAAGAAAGCTTAAAAAAGCAACTTACGGCGGCTGCATTTCACCTAAAAGGAACGGGTTGGTATGCCACGGATTTTAAAAATTCGGGTAAACCAGCGAGCCCACCTGCGGCGTCGTCAGATACAAGCGCGAGTGAGGGAGCGACCACGCCGGTTGCGCCAGCAGCGGCGGGTGCAGCGACCGAATCGAGTACATCGACTAAAGCACAAGTTGCAGCTGAGTAGCCGGAAGGCCGACGTTGGCCATTCGCAAAGCATTTGATCTAATACGTTAAACCCTATACCTCAGCTCTACAATTCGACCCTACCGTTCAACCTAAATGTCAGGCACTAAGCTAGGATTTTTCGCATGATGATAAGACTACGTCGATATTTTGTAGCTGGGTTGCTGATCTGGTTACCCCTCGTGGCGACCTATTGGGTGTTGATGTTTTCCATTCGCCTCGTAGACCGCTCCCTCCTGTTGTTGCCAGAACAATATAGACCTGAGAACTTAATTGGTTTCGAAATTCCTGGCCTAGGGGTTATTTTGACGTTGGCCATGGTGATTTTAACGGGCTTTCTGGCCGCCAGTTTTTTTGGGCGCAGTATGGTCACAGCCTGGGAGTCGATTTTGTCGCGCATACCGTTGGTACGTTCGGTATACGGTGCGGTCAAGCAAATCACGGTGAGTTTGTTTTCGGATACCAGCAATTCGTTTCGCGAAGTGGTGTTGGTGGAGTACCCGCGGCGCGGAATGTGGATGCTCGCTTTTGTGACAGGCGAGGCACCCAAAAAGGTGGAGGCTGTATTGGGTGAACCCATGATTAATATTTATGTACCCACTACGCCTAATCCAACCTCCGGTTATTACATAATGGTGCCGCAGCAGGACGTCCGTAAACTCAATATTTCAATTGAAACCGGATTAAAAATGATACTCTCCGCGGGCGTTGTTAATCCCATCGATTAGAGCGGTTTGTACGCGTAATCCAATCAAGCCAAGTAGCAGATCGCCACGCGATCGGTTGGCTCTTATTAACCCATTTGCGTTGTTAGAATTAGTATGAAAACTTTACGAAGCCACCGTTGTGGACACATTAACGAGTCCCACGTTGGCGAGATCATTTCTGTAGCGGGTTGGGCGCATCGGCGTCGTGATCATGGCGGTGTTATTTTTATTGATCTGCGCGACGCTTCGGGCTTGTTGCAGGTAGTGGTAGATCCCGACGCCAAAGACGCGTTTGCGATAGCCGATACCGTACGCAATGAGCACGTGTTACACGTTACGGCGACCGTCCGCACTCGCCCCGAAGGAACGCGCAATCCTGATCTACCGACGGGTATGGTTGAGGTATACGCTACGCAACTAACGGTGCTGAATCGCTCTGACCCCATTCCGTTTCAGTTAGACGAGGACGATGTGAGCGAGGCAGTACGGCTTAAATATCGCTACCTTGATTTGCGCCGACCCATTATGCAAAAGACGTTGCGTATGCGCAGTTCCGTAACGCAGTACATGCGCAGGTTTCTCGATAGCCATGATTTTGTTGATATCGAAACGCCCATTTTGACTAAGTCGACTCCAGAAGGCGCGCGCGATTACCTAGTGCCGAGCCGAGTGCATGCGGGGGAGTTTTTTGCCTTGCCGCAGTCGCCCCAATTATTTAAGCAATTGCTGATGGTCGCGGGATTCGAGCGTTATTATCAAATCGCACGCTGTTTTCGTGATGAAGACTTGCGTGCTGATCGCCAGCCCGAATTTACCCAGTTAGACATCGAAACCTCGTTTCTTAATGAAAGCGAGATTATGGATTTGATGGAAACCATGATCTCTGGCTTGTTTGCTGACGTGGCCGGTATCGAGTTCTTGCAACCTTTTCCCAAGATGACCTATGCCCAGGCGATTGAGGACTATGGGATTGATCGACCTGATTTACGCATTCCGCTGAAACTGGTGTCGGTGACGGATTTAATGCGCAACGAAGATTTTAAAGTGTTTTCAGCCCCAGCCAATGCACCTAAAGGTCGCGTTGCTGCCCTGAAGATTCCGGGCGGGGCGAGTAAAATGAGCCGCAAGGAAATCGACGATTGTACCGACTTTGTGGCGAATTACGGTGCGAAAGGCTTGGCGTACATTAAAGTGAACGCCGTTGCGAAAGGCCGCGATGGCTTGCAATCTCCGATTATCAAAAATTTATCGGATGAGTGTTTAGCGCAAGTGATGGCCCGCGTTGAAGCACAGGACGGAGATCTGGTGTTTTTTGGCGCGGACACGGCGAAAGTAGTCAATGATTCGCTCGCGGCTCTGCGCGTTAAGTTGGGACACGCTTTGGGTTTTGCGCAGGTCCAGTGGGCGCCGTTATGGGTAATTGATTTCCCCATGTTTGAAGCCGACAGTGAAGGTAATTGGACCTCCTTGCATCACCCGTTTACGGCACCGGCAGTGGATCAATTGGAGCTGCTCAAAACCAGTCCGGGCGAAGTGCTTTCGCGCGCTTACGACATGGTGGTGAACGGCATGGAACTCGGTGGTGGGTCAATTCGTATTCATCAAACCGAAGTGCAATCGCAGGCGTTCGCCGCGCTCGGTATCGACGCGGAGGAAGCGCAAGAAAAGTTTGGCTTTTTACTGGACGCACTGCGCTATGGTGCGCCCCCGCACGGCGGTATTGCCTTTGGTGTTGACCGCATCGTGGCCATGATGTCTGGGGTAGAGTCGATTCGTGATGTAATTGCTTTTCCGAAAACGCAAAAGGCTTCTTGCTTGTTAACGTCTGCGCCGAGTGCGGTAGACAACACGCAGCTGCGTGATTTGCATATTCGGCTTCGCAGTAAAGCAAGCAATGGCAGTGGGTCAGATCAGTAGTACACGCCTAGGCGTTGCTTATCGAATACGCCCTGTGAGGCTGTGGTTTTGAGCGACCTTATTGAACCCGCCGAACTCGCTCGAGATGTGTCGCTCGAATCGCTCAACACTCTGGCGATTCCGGCTCGTGCGGCGCATTTTGCCAATTTAGACAACCTAGAGCAGCTGCCACAGTTGCTCGCGTTCGCGCGACGTCAGCATCTCAGTGTCTTTGTGTTGGGCGAAGGCAGTAATTGTGTGTTTGCTGGCCACTATGCGGGTTTAGTCATTCGTAACCAGTTACGCGGCATAGAGGTCTTGCACGAAGATCATCTACATGCCCGCTTACGGGTGGCGGCCGGTGAAAATTGGCATGCATTTGTGCAGTGGTGTTTACAGCGCGGCCTGTATGGCTTAGAGAACTTGGCACTTATTCCCGGCACGGTCGGCGCCGCGCCGATACAAAATATTGGCGCTTACGGCGTTGAGGTTGAGTCGTTTATCGACTGTGTTCACGGGGTAGACAGTGCGACGGTCAAGCCGCGGCAATTTACGCGCGAAGAGTGCCAATTTGCTTATCGAGAGAGCATCTTTAAGGGGGCGTTGCGCGACCAAGTGTTACTCACCGCGGTGGACTTTGTTTTATCTAAACAATTTACCGCTATTACCCATTATCCTGCCCTTGCCGCAGCCCTCACCGCACCTATAACGGCGCAGAGTGTGTTCGATGCGGTGTGCGCGATTCGTCGCGCTAAGTTGCCAGACCCGCGCCTAATTCCAAATGCGGGCAGTTTTTTTAAAAATCCTATTGTCAGTGCTCAACAGTGGTCGCGATTGCAAGCCGACTTTCCAGATATCGTCAGTTTTACCGCGCCCGGCGGATATAAATTAGCCGCAGCGTGGTTGATTGAGCAGGCAGGCTGGAAGCAGCGCGACCTAGACTCGGTGGTGGTGCACGCAGAGCAAGCGCTCGTGATTACTAATCCGCAACATCGTGCAGGAACGACTGTGCTAGGCTATGCTGAGCAAATAGTGCGGGATATCCAGCAGCGCTTTGGAGTTGCGCTTGAGATTGAGCCACGCGTAATTGTGTGACGCGCCGGCACGCCCAAGGGGCTGCAAACATAGTCGCTGCAAGCCTCGGCAAAGGAGGGGCAGCAGACACCGCCGTTTCTTATTTTAGCGAGTGAGACCAACCCAAGGTTAATATTTCGTAATGCTCAAAAGTCTCTTTACACGGTCAGTAATAAGGTTGAGCTATTACCGCCAACTATTGATCTACTATTGAGATTCCGCCAATGATGCAAGCGACGAGCAGGTTTAAATTACCTTTAAGGCTGAATGCAACCACCTTGTTTGCGAGGCTGCATCGGTTAGTGCTGCTAGGGGCGCTATCGAGCTATGCC
>CAYGNS010000262.1:0-4496 GCA_964351295.1 uncultured Gammaproteobacteria bacterium | reverse complement strand
TTGGCATGATTTACCAACTTGCTGACATCACCATTGATCTGGGACTAGATGCTTGCGTTCTAAAACTACAAAACCATACGCAAGCCCCACCTTGGCTGCCTATTAGCGTGAAGCAAGAAGCGTTGCCAACCATTGTCGATTCTTTAAGCTCGAACGACATAATCGTTGTTCCAGACGTCATGGTCGCTGAGGGAGCCATAAGAGACTTAAAGGTGCGAAAGATCGTTTTCGTGCAAGGCAGTGTAATGATTCCGCTTGGGTTGAAGGCGCATCCTAATTTTCAGGCTTTGGGCTTCAGTCGGGCGATTACGGTGCTTCCGCATATCCGCAAGGTAATCGAGCGGTTTTGGCCCATTGAAGCCGCAGTGGTCTCGCCCTTTATCCCTGACTATTTCTTTGCTAGTGAGACCACTACGCAACTCAGTAGCCGCAAGCGGCAAATACTATTGTTCCCAAAACCGGGATACAAAGAGGCTGGCTATCTCGATTACGAAATTGTCTTAAACTTGCTCACGCAGAACCTTATTGCAATCAATGCTCGACGTGTTGGTCAAGAAGAGTGGACTCTGATTGAAGTGCGCGATCGGTCGCACCAAGAGGTAGCTAAATTGATGCAAGACTCGTGTTTTTTTGTAAACACGAACTGCTTCGAGGCGTTTAATACCACAGTGCCAGAGGCAATGGCTGCTGGGTGCGTGACTTTTTGCTACGAGGCTTTTGGTGGTCAAGATTTTCTAGAGCCAGACGTTAATGCCTTTGTGTTTAGTAACAATCACGTTTATCCACTATTGGATAAGCTGTTGTTCATGGTGACTGACTTTGAGAATCAACTGAGCCGGTTACAAACAATTCAAAAAAATGGAATGGCAACTGCTGAACAATTTGTTAGACGCAGAACAGCCGCAGAGTTGGCTGATTTTTACAGAGTCTTGGGAGTCCTATAGGGTAAATGCTATCTCGAATGTGGCTACTATTTAGCCAAGCGAACCAGCAACCAATACACTGGAAAGCGTTTAGCACGATCAATACCTCCATCACAAGCTATTGCAACTCTCCTTCAGTTGCGAGTTGCCAGTGTAAGATTATGTTTTCGTGGCTATATCGGTAAAAATTCCACAGCCCCGATGTCACATTCGCCGTCTAGGCTAATAGCTGCAATGTTGCCGTTTTGGGTTCTTGCTGGCACAAATAACCCCGCCGCGTCACGGTCTGCGCCCCTTTGGTCTGTAGCTGGGCAAGCGCTTGCATCTGCAGCGTCGATCAATCCCGAAGTCATTAGAGGTTGGTGCGTGAGCGTTGGCCCCCCATTGTTGGCTAGGGCAGCTAAAAGCGGATCGCCGTCGGCTTGGCCGTCGCATGTGTTATCAGTAAACCAATTGCTGTTCGCACCATTGATCACCGAGGTTTCAGTGCTACCCAAAATGTAACAGGCATCTTGAGACTCGGGAGCTGCAATCACCGAGTTAATCAGTGTGACGGTATTAACATAGGTTGGATTTCCGGTCGTTACGATCGTTGAACCGCCTTGATTATTCGCAATAGTAGTGTTGACCAGTTGCACTTTTGAAGCATTCACATACATGCCGCTGCCACTGCCTGACGCGGTGTTGCCGGATATAGTACTGTTTACAATAGATAGGGATCCTCGATACAAGCTAATTCCAGCGCCTTTCTCGCCACTGGGGTTTCCATCAACTAAGTAATTATTCGCAATAGTAGAGTTGGCAAGCGTGACAGGGCCGTTGCTGTAGAACACTGAAAAACCACCTGCTGAGCCAGCTGTATTCGTGTTAATGGTAGTGCGGTTTATTTCAACTAGCGAATCTTTGCTTACTGACACTCCACCTCCATTTTGGATCGCCGTATTGTCGTGAATGTTGGAGTCATTGATTTCGACACGAGTCGCTCTGTACGAGTAGACACCTCCACCGTAACCGTCAGAAGTGTTGCCGCTGATAGTGGTGCTGTTCAAAACTAAACTGGTGAGCTCTCCAACATAGATTGCGCCCCCGTACCCCCCACCTGGGTTATACGCGAAACCGCCTGTTAACGTGATGGATTCCATCGTAAGCAATGCGTTAGATGTGCTGTCCAATGCCAGTATTCGAAATGGGTCCGCAGAGGAGTCTCGCTCGATGGTAGCCCCGTTTCCCTGTATTGATATTTCAGAATTAATTAATGGCAGGCCACTTTCACCATACTGCTCCCCATCCACTGCGGCGTTTGTTAGCGTGATGGTCTGTTGTGGGATATTGATGATGTCGGCACCCGACCCAGCCTCGCAGCCGCCAACCACACTATCAGTATTAGCTGAGCGAATTGCATCTGGTAGTGAACAACCACCATCGATGTTAATGACTGCCGAGTGCGCCACTGGTACAGCAAGGGACTGAGCCAACGCTAAGGCAATTAAGGTTCTACGCATTGCATGGTTTGGGGGCATAGCCTTTACTCCAAGTCTTTAAGTATCCAAATTAAAAATAGCATCTTTTTTAAGGTGCGCATACCTATCGCGACCGATAGATTGGAGATTAAGATGTCTATAACGCTCCACGCCAAGCTAAACATGATCTGACGTAAGTGGGTCGTTTAAACCATACTAACAACAGCTTTTTTTCGTAATATTACGAATCCGCGCTTCTGGATGCGAAAGACTTGTGGGTCAGTCTTCGATTGGAATCCAATGCTGATACCAAGCATATCTAACATCGCCTTCGCGTTATTGTTCGCCGCTGCGTCTACCGCTTGTGGTAGGTCGATAATCACAGCATGATCATGTCGCGTTGAATCTGACGCATTTCAGAGGAATCAGCTAGGAAACTTGAAATGGCGTGGACGCTTCTATATTCCTACCCTGAACGTGCCAAAGACCTGAACCGAAATCTGGGTCGTTCTCCTCAATGGCTGTTAACTTCGTCGATGACGGTTAAGCGGAGCCCTTAGGGCCTCCTAATGCTTTCTTGCATTCGTATTCAACTTGTCTTGGTCTGGATTGTTTTGGATGATGAGCTTAACGTTCTAGTAAAGTCCGTCCCATGAAAATACCAGCTTTGTTTATCGTTATGCTTATCGTCGGCCATATTGCTTATGCCGCCGATGATATTGTTCCTAGTGTAAGTAAAGGTACCTTACAGCGTATAGAGCATGTCAATTCAAAATATGTATCTGATCGCTACTTAAACGTTTGGCTGCCGCCAGGTTATTCAAGCGCAGGAAAATACGACGTGCTGTACATGCACGACGGCCGCATGTTGTTTGACGCCAACACCACCTGGAACATGCAGGAATGGCAGGTAGACGAAGTAGCCGGTGCTTTAATAGAGCAACAGCTAGTTCGGCCATTTATCGTGGTTGGTATTCCTAATGCAGGGGGAGGTCGGCATAGCGAATATTTTCCGCAACAACCCTTCGAGAGCTTGTCAGAAGACGAGCAGTCTGCACTTTACGCGCTCTATAGGGAGCCAGATAAATTGTTGTTTGAAAGCAAGGTATATTCCGACAACTATATCAAGTTCATCTTGTTGGAGGTTGCGCCTCTAATTGAATCCCTTTACCCCGTTAATCCTGGTGGCGCACACCGATATATTGCCGGCTCAAGCATGGGTGGACTTGTTTCTTGGTATGCGCTACTGAGTTATCCCATGGAGTTTGCTGGGGCCATTTGTATGTCTACTCACTGGCCGGGCACCTTTTCGGCGACTGATCCCGCGTTTGCAGCGTTTGCTCGGTTTATCCAAGAAAAAATCCCCGAGTTGAGCACCCAGAAAATCTATTTTGATTATGGTGATGCTACGTTGGATGTCATGTACCCGCCGTTGCAACGTCAAATAGATCAACTATTTATAAATCGTAACTACCCAGCGAATTTATGGATGAGTAAATTCTTTCCCGGGGAAAATCACAGTGAAGGCGCGTGGTCTAAGCGACTCACAGAGCCCCTTGAATTTATGTTTGGCTTAGGGAATTAAGGCCACATCCGCGCTCAGCACACTTATTTTTTGCCTGTTACTCAAAGCCCTAACGCAGTTCTATCACCTCGATCAGCGGCTGATGGTGGTTTGTTATCAAGTGATCGGCATGACGCGCTCTCTTGCATTAATCACACACTAAGCTATAAATCGATTGTGACCGTGCCACGCTCATTGGTTTGAATAATAGAAGCTCATACATGAGTCGTTGGGAGTCAGTTCTAGCACTTCAAATGCACCCATAGCGCATTGGCAAACGCTTCTAGGTGAGTCTCGTTGATCGGTTGACAAACCACACTCTCCAGCAGCTTCAACGGCTGTGCTCTTCACCACCAAGGCATGAGTAGGTGTGCTCCCTCTTTTGTCGGCAAGTCCCGCTAGAATCGTACCCAAAGCGGCTGGTTGGTTGCCGTCATTGGTCGCTGTAATGCTGGTGGTGGAAGGTACAAAGAATTCATTGAAAGCATCGGCGTTACTTACTGCGCTATCGCCAATGAGGTTTGTAGATGTCGGAAAAATCCACGTATC
>CAYGNS010000261.1:666-4500 GCA_964351295.1 uncultured Gammaproteobacteria bacterium | reverse complement strand
ATCGAAAACCCCGGCGAGCCGAAGAAACTCAATGTGATTTTGATATCAGAGGAAAGCCTGAGTGCATCGTCAATCAGTCGTTACGGCGAGCCTTTACCTCTTACACCGTTTATCGACGAATGGATGAACGAAAGCCTCGTATTCAATCGCACTTACGCAACTGGAACGAGAACAACTCGGGGGCTCGAGGCGATCACCCTATCCATACCGCCAACCCCAGGTCGATCGATCGTAAAACGCCCCGATAACGGCAATATGTATAGTTTGGGCCGAGTGTTTAAGGATGAAGACTACGATGTAGCCTATCTTTATGGCGGTCGCGGCTTTTTCGACAACATGAACACCTTTTTTTCAGGCAACGGGTATCGGGTTGTAGACCAAAGCATGTTCGAAGAAGATGAAGTTGAGTTTGCAAATGCATGGGGGGTTGACGACGCCAGTCTTTTTAGAAAGACCATTCAACAAGCCGATACTAATCATCAAAAGCAGCAACCGTTCTTTTTTCACGTTATGACGGTGAGCAATCATCAGCCTTTTACCTACCCTGATGGAAAAATAGATTTACCCTCTGGCATTGGCCGAAATGGCGGAATTATGTATGCCGACTACGCGTTAAAAACGTTCATCGAAGCCGCAAAGGACAAACCATGGTTTGACGATACGGTGTTCGTGATGATAGCGGATCATACAGCCAATAGCTCCGGGCGCATCGGTTTGCCCGTTAACAAGTACCATATTCCTTTTTTAATCTACTCGCCCAAACACATCAAGCCGCGCACAGTTGAGCAAATTGTAAGCCAAATCGATTTGGCACCGACACTTCTTGGACTTCTCAATTTTGACTATACCAGCGGCTTTTTTGGCGAAGACGTCTTGGCACCTGGCTACAAAGAACGCGCATTGATCGGCAACTACCAAAAACTGGGGCTCTACGCTAATAACGAAGTAATCGTGCTATCGCCACAACAACGTATTGAGCGTATCACCAACCCACTCGCTGATGCCAAAATCGAAGATGTTGACCTTGCAAGTTCAGACCTTGCCGCTAAAACTTTAGCCTACTACCAATCGGCTAACTACATCCTTAAAAACCGATTAAATCGGGTTAGCCCACCTAGTCCCGCTCTCGCCTTACGAGCACCTTAAACAAGCTAATACCATGAAACCAAATGAATCAGGTTTGCGCCGCATAGTGAGCGCAACAGCATACTCTATGCTCGGCATACGATTTGCTTGGGTCAATGAGGCCGCATTCCGTCAAGAAGCGCTATTGGCGCTCATTCTAATTCCTGTCGGACTATGGCTCGGAGAAAGCGGAACAGAACGCGCGATTCTCGTCGCGTCTTGTTTGATCGTACTTATTACAGAGCTCTTAAATTCGGCAATTGAGGCTATCGTCGATCGCATTGGTACTGAGCATCATGAGCTCTCTGGTGCAGCAAAGGATCTCGGATCTGCCGCCGTATTCTTTAGCCTATCGTTGGTTGTAATTGTTTGGACGTTGATTCTTTGGGACACGCTATGAATCACCTAAAAGTGAGTTCATCAGCAGCCTTGAACGCTCTTAGGATCAATCTTGCTATTGTGATATTAGCTGCCGTTTGTTTAGGTACAGTGTTAAACCTCACCAATATCGATATGTGGATCGCGTCTCTGTTTGCTGATGGCGTTAATGGCTTTCCATACTCTAAGCATTGGTTAACCGATACGGTCTTACATGCTCAAGCGGCCCGGCTATCGGGAATAATGGGGGTAACGCTCATCAGTTTTAATATTTGGCAATGGATAGCGCCATCCTTTAGTCCAAAGATAGTTGTAGCTTGTCGTTACCTCATGGTCTCTTGGTTGTCGACCTTAATCATCATTTCGGTATTAAAGCGTGTAACAACTCTGCCTTGCCCTTGGAACCTCACTCAGTTTGGAGGCACGGTTGACTATGTACCCATATATAACCTGTTTTCGAGTGCCTTAACCGTGGGCGAGTGCTTTCCTTCAGCTCACGCAAGCGGTGGCTATGGCTTTATTGGTCTTGGGTTTATTGCACTCATGTTTGGACAGCCAATGCGAAAGGGCTTTTTGATCCCAATCTTGATAGGCCTACTGTATGGCGGCGCGCAGATTGTACGAGGAGCTCACTTTGTTTCACATGATCTTTTTACCATCGCAATCAGCTTGTCTTTTGCATGGTTTTGGGCCGAGACCTACTTATTTGGTTCAGCTGCGTTTTCAGTCAGCAACGGACAACACACCAATAAGTACGACAACGTCGCTACCTTTAGCTGAACAATAGCGATCATGGGTTATAAACGAAGTGAGCATCTAAAGTCACTCAGCATACCAATAACTGACCAGCGTTTGATTGGGGCTATTCCTCGTACTGCCCTAGTGATTAGCCTTGCTTGTCTGATTTTGCTTACAGCCTTCATGAACATGAGCGAATTGGATCTAATGATTGCAAGACAGTTTGCGAATGGAGAGAGCGGATTTCTCTTACGCGGACACTGGATAACCAATCGACTACTTCACTATTACGTTGGCAAGCTCATTATCTTGCTTGGCCTTGGCTTAGTCTTGTATAACCTCAAGCAACTCGTCTTCCCAAACACAAATCGGGAGTTGGTTGTGATTGGTCGCTACGTCCTACTCAGTTGGCTGGTTTCGTTCGCGATCGTTGGTGTGCTAAAGCAGGTCACCACCTTGCCTTGCCCTTGGAATTTAATAGAGTTTGGTGGCAGCTCAGACTACTTACCTGTTCTTAAAGCTTTCTCAAATCTCTATCCAAGTGGCAATTGTTTTCCATCTGGACATGCAACAGGAGTCTACGCGCTGCTTTGTCTTGGCTTTGCGGCAATCGTTGTTCAACAACCCATGCGCTACGTGATATTGCCTGTACTGCTCCTCGGTGGTCTACTCGGTGGTGCGCAAATGGTTCGAGGCGCACACTTTGTGTCTCACGATCTCACCAGTATAGCCATCTCACTTACGGTCGCTTGGTTAACGGCTGAGATGTACCTCTGGCCATCAATTGCTCGCATTCGAGATCAAAAAATAATATCGACCGAACGGCTAAAAGTACCTCCTGTGTTAACGCCGTGATTATATTCAGATCATTTGTCTCTCAGGTCCTGCAGATGACCGGAGTCGTGACAATCGTGGTTGTGAGCATTTTCCTAGTATTACGCGGCATGATTTTTCTGGGGCAAGCCGCGGACGGTTTAATTCCCGTTTCAGCCGTGTTCGGCTTAGTTGGCCTAGCGATGGTGGCTAACCTTGACGTGATTTTACCACTCATGACCTACATCGCATTACTCATGGTGCTAAACCGATGGTATACCGATCGTGAGATGACCGCTCTTGCAAGCTCAGGGATCGGTCTGTTTGCGTTTCTCAAGCCAGTACTAACGCTCAATATCCTTCTTCTCGTATTGATCGCATTTCTATCTTTCTATCTAACGCCCCTCGCGCTAACTGCAGGATATGACTTGGAAAAACAATATCGTCAATCCAATCAGGTTATGGGAATTCAAACCGGGCAATTTGTAAAGATAATGAATGGCGACGCAGTCTATTTCGTTGAGGGTTATAACCGCAAAACTAAGCAATATGAAAACGTATTTGTAAACCAATCTGGAGCCGGACAAGAGGGTTTGGTCAAGGCAAAACAGGCTTATCGCATGCAAGACGAAGTCACTCAAGATCAGTTTTTGGTGCTTACTAACGGTCTACGATATGAGGGCACGGCAGGCCTACCCGATTTTAGAATAATCGAATTTGAAAAATACGCGGTAAGAATCGAACCTCCTCGACAGAGCAAGCTGTATTTGCCGGTTAAAG
>CAYGNS010000261.1:0-656 GCA_964351295.1 uncultured Gammaproteobacteria bacterium | reverse complement strand
GACCTACGATTTCGCCCACGGCCAGACCGACGCCATCGAAGGCATTACCCATTTTAGCATCATCGAAGTTTAAAAATCCGCGGGAAGAAGCTAACGTGCTCGACAGAGCAAGCTGTATTTGCCGGTTAAAGCGCAAACAACCGAACTCGTAATGCACTCCACCGACCCTAAAGTCCGTGGTGAATGGATCTGGCGAATCGCCAAGCTCTTCACGCTTCCGATACTGAGTCTATTTGCACTTGGATTAGTCCATGTAGACTCTCGTACTGGAAAATCCAGTGGGATGATAATGTCATTTATCGTGTATTTGTCATACTCCAATGTGCTTGGCTATGCGGTCGCGATGATCAAAAAAGGCGATGTTAGCTCAAGTTTTCCAGTGTGGGGAGTACACATCGCTTTCGCTTTGCTGGCTGTCTATTGCCTATATCGGCGTAACTACAATTTACCTCTCGTACCCTAATTGCCGTGCCCTGGGCTACTTTTCTAGCGTAATCCGTTTCGAACGAATACCCAACAACTCAACACCGACCTAATATAAAAGCAAAAATTTTGACAGTGATCGGCACCTATTCTGTGGCAACACGCGGGTTTAAGGTTAGAAAGTTGTACATAACCATAACGGGGACGAGTGGAAAATTTAAAATTCCATCGAA
>CAYGNS010000260.1:0-4501 GCA_964351295.1 uncultured Gammaproteobacteria bacterium | reverse complement strand
TTGCTCGCCGCGCGCTCGAGAGATGCCTTTACTCTATTACCGTGGGTGTTGGTGGTCGCTGAGATCGGCGCATTGGCTTTGTCCCGATTGAACTTTGTTGGAGAGCAGTTTGCGTTGGCCAAACTCGACACTTTGCCGGCCAACCATCTTCTACAGCTTGTGTTAATTACGAGCGCCGTGATTGTTGCGCTTGGCTGGCTCAATTTACGCGCCACACGCTTTAAGGGAATCTGGAGTTCGTTTATTACGCTCGCCCCCTTACTCTGGGTGACACTCAGTTATTTCTTAACCACAGATTTGTTAACGCAGTGGCAGTGGCTGAGCGTAATGGCATTTCTGGCATCGCTGTATTTGTTCACTGCAGCATTAGAGATGAAGCGCAATCCATCCAGCCAACTGTTGGTATGGCTAATATTTGCGGGCCATTTTGCCGTTTCTCTCGCCGCCGTTATTTGGACGCAAGAAGGGCGGCTAACCACCGCGATTGCGCTGCAAGTAGTCTCTACCGCATGGATCATCCAGCACTTTAAATTGCCGCAACTCGGTTGGCTCTTAAAGCTTCTGGTAGCCGTGGTGGTGGTTCGTCTCACGCTTAACCCGTGGATAGTGAGCTATGCGACTGATGCGCACTGGACTCTGCTTACCTACGGCGGCAGTACTTTGTGTTGCATCATTGCCATGCGACTCTTAAGTTCATTTGAGGCATTGCAAAAATGGGCCGAAGCCGCGGCACTGCATCTGTTTGTATTGTTTCTATGGTCTGAGTTGCGCTATTGGCTGCATGATGGTGACATCTTCGCGGCGTCGATCACATTTATCGAGGCAAGCTTGTCGATGGCATTGTTCGGGGCATTGTCGTTGGTGTACTACCGTCGCAGCCGCGTGTCAAAAAATCTGGTTATGCTTTATATCGCGTTTTCAACTCTACTGATGGCATTGGCGGGGTGGTATTACGTGGGCATTCTACTTGCAACCTTGGTGCAAAGTGCATGGGTGTGGGAGGCGATATCAGCAACGCCGATATTTAATCTGTTGCTTTTGAGCTTTGGTACTCCGGTGTTATTGGGTGTGCTTGCGGGGCGTTATCACGACCCGTCGGTACAACGGTTTGCGTTGGTGTTCGCCGGGGTGGCCGGGTTTATTTTCATTAACATGCAGATTAAGCATCTTTGGCAAGGCAATATTAAATTGTACGAACCGATGCAAAGCGGCGAGCTTTATACTTATTCAATCGTGTGGCTGGGTATTGCAGTAGCGCTGGTTTTGCTGGGTGCCATGCGCACCACACAGGTTAGCCAAACTATTTACCGAGTGGGTATAGGGCTGCTTGGCTTGGTGGTCGCAAAGCTCTTTTTGGTAGATATGTCCGACCTTGATGGCCTGCTTCGTGTAGCCTCGTTTATGGGGCTAGGGCTGAGCTTATTGGCCTTGTCGTACTTACATCAACGCTTGCAGAAAGCCCAATTGTCATAGAGCCTTCGCTGCGTTTCTTTTGTTACACCGAGTAACCCGTTGGCTTTCGTTCAACGGGTTAACAATCGGTGCTGATTTCCTGTCTGAACTTACGCGTTGACCAATTCGAAGCGGCTGAGATATAGTCGTTAAACCCTGCCGATGATCTACTCGAGTCATTGGTCTACAATTTAGCTGAGCGAGCCAAAATGCCACCTTTCAACCCGTTTACTCGGACTTGTCTGGCTGCGGCCGTGGTGCAAGCCCTTCTCTCCCCCGCACATGCCGCCACCATCGTGGTTGACAGCACTACTGACGAGGGCACTGGCTGCACGTTGCGCGAGGCGGTGGTCTCATTTAACGACCCACTTGTCGCGCCACAACCTGGGTGTACCGTAGTCGGTGAACTCGGTGAAAATGTGATCACTTTTTCTGATGCGTTGGGCGCAACCATCAGCCTGACACAAGCGTTCGATGTTGCAATAGACGGGGACTTCGATATTTCCGGCCCAGCAACAACCCCAATAACGATCAACGCTATGGGCAACGCCGCGGCGATCTATTTGAGCCCAGGCAGCCACAGCAGCTTGAGCAACCTGATCATAACTGGCGGAAATTATAGCTTTGGCGGTGGCATTCGGGTGTCCGCAGCGAATCTATCGCTCAATAATGTGTCTATAACGGGCAATACCGCATCGTCAGGCGGTGGTATTTTCTCTAGCGGTAATAGTGTGATCGATCTTGTTGAGAGCGACGTTTCGCACAACAACGTTAGCGGGGGTGGGGGTGGCATCTATGCCGGCAATCCAACCACGGTTACGCTCACCAACTCAACTGTGGCCTACAATTCGGCCACCACAGGTGGTGGGATAGTAGGCAACACAAACAGCAGCATTGTTTTAGAAAATAGCTCTATCGCCAATAACTCCACAAGCTCGGGCGGCGGCGGTGCCGTCCTCACGGGTAGCAGTATTGAGTTGAGAAACGGAAGTGATGTATCGAACAACTTGGCAACCACTGGGGGTGGAATCAGCGCGTTTGCGAGCAGCACCATCAGCGTGCTGAGCAATAGCTCCGTGGCAGGAAATTCTGCCACATCCAGTTCCGGGGGCGGCATTTGGTGTACAGGCACAAATGTAAATTTAACCAATAGCCAAATATCCAATAACGCAACCTCGTCGAAAGGCGGTGGTGTTTATGCAACGAATGCTAGTGTGGTTACTTTAGTTGACGTTGCGGTGTTAGGAAACTCAGCTGCAACTACCGGTGGAGGCGTTGCGGTGGTCGGTATGAGTAATTTAAGCGTGATGCATAGCAACGTTTCGTCCAATACGGCCACCACCCACGGTGGGGGTATTTATTCTGGCACAAGCAGTAGCATGGGCTTAAACAATGCTACGGTATCGCAAAATATCGCCACTGGTTCAGGGGGTGGTATATATGCTCGGGACAGCACTATAACTAGCCTCAGTCTGAGCAACGTTACCGACAATATAGCGACCGCAAACGGTGGCGGTATAGCAAGTCGAACGGCTAGCACCCTGAGCCTTATTGATACTACGGTGTCTGGAAACTCAGCACTAAAAGGGGGCGGCATAGCTGATTACAGCAGCACGCTGACTGTAACCGGCTCCACCGTATCGGGAAATTCGGCCAACAGCGGTGGCGGGTTTTTTGTTGACCTTCCCGATGCGGCCAGCATTGTGAACAGTACTTTATCTGGAAATTTTGCATCCGTTGCAGGCGGTCTCTATCACAGAATTAGTAACTTAAGTTTGAGTCATTCAACGATAACGGATAATTCAGCGTCAGTTCGAGACGGTGGGTTAAAGGCCTTGGTGGGTACTATCACTCTGAGCAACACTATCGTATCGGGCAATGTAGCGCCGATTGCAGCAGAGTTGACGAATAGTGGTGCGATCGTGGCGAACAACACAAACCTATTCGGGCATAGTGGTCAAACCACTGCACAAGCTTTTGCCTATTTTTTCCCTGGCGCGACCGACCTTAATGCTAACGTCGATAATCCTGCTGGCAACATACATGTGCCGACCAAGCTAGACGCAATTCTCAAACCGCTTGACGATAACGATGGACCCACTTTCACGCATGGTTTGGTGCAGCGCAGCCCAGCTGTTGATGGGGGCAATAACATTGATTGTGGTGTGGGCGAGGCTATTGAGTTTGATCAAAGGGGAGTAGCGCGCGACGATGGTTCATGCGATATCGGCTCGTTTGAAGGCTTTATTGATGACTCTAATGTGTTTGTAATACCACTCGCAAACAAACGCGCAGTCATTATTGATTTATAGAGTCTGTTAGAGCGATCTTCTTAGAAGTCCGCCTTTGGATTACAACTCTGACCGTGGCTTGCGTGTGCATCAAGTCTTGTGGGCGGTAGCGCTGCATCGCCCACACATTACTTAATCGAAAGGCGGCTTTTCTCGACTGTGGTTATGATTTTAGTCATCTCAGCACGCATGTTGGCCGCGTACGCTGGTATCCGTGATTGAAACCGATGCCAAACATAAAACGACTTTAATAGCTGGTCGTCATTGCATGCTTCATTGATTGGCCTGTCTAATTTCAGCAAATACTGTACCCCAGAGGTATTCATTCCATAATAGGCTAAGTCGAGCAAAACAGGATCGCTAACACTCAAGGCTGAGTTGCTTTCTGGACGATCTCGCAGTGGCAGGGATTCGGCAAAATCAGCTTCGATTTTGGTGACGCTTAAGTTGAACTTGGCTGTGGAGAGCGTTTTTCGCACGTCTGGTGTTTGTTGCGCTAACAGAATAGGTGAACTAGTTAATTCATCGATTGCAGTGGTTCTGATGTGTAATGTAGCCGTACCCCTAATGCCGTTTAAACCTCGCTCAATAAGGCGGTGGTTGCTTGGATTGTCTTGGCATGACCGCAATGCTTCTAGTCCTGCGACCACGTCGTCGATTAGCTCCGTATAACCCCCGATGAATTCATCTAGGGTGCTGATGTTGGTGTTGGCTTCTTCGACTAATCGGTCGAGCGCCAGCAAATACTCGCGTTGGTT
>CAYGNS010000259.1:0-4515 GCA_964351295.1 uncultured Gammaproteobacteria bacterium | reverse complement strand
ATAAGAATGTGGTCGGGCGATTTCATGGCGGCCTACGGTGTGTTAAACGGGGGTGGGTTCGGCTCGCATAATAACACGGCCTTTTAGTAGGCAAGTAGCGTGCAAAAATTGTTTGGATGGACTTGAAAAGTATTATCCGCAGATTTCACAAATTCACACAGATTAGAGGGGAATTGATTTGACAGTGCCAATGCCTAGCACAGACCAAAACAACCCTTAAAAAATCTGGCAAATCGGCGTTAATCGGCGGATTTTACGTTCTGCGTTAATCTGTGGAGATCAGCATAATCAACGGATAGAGTTGCCTGTACATTTTGAACGCCGCTAAAAAAAGAGAATCCGCAGATTTCGCAGATTAAAAGGCAAAAGGCTTGGATTTCTGTCGATATTCAGGAGCTTTTACATAACCGCCTTCTGCAAAGCTTTGCCAAAAAAAATCTGCGCAAATCGGCGTTAATCGGCGGATTTTACGTTCTGCGTCGATCGGTGGAGATCAACGCAGCCTGCGGACAGTTATACAAACGCTGCCAAAACTTTAATAACCACCTCAAATTGGCACCTTATCTTAAATTTTAAAAATTAACCGTTACAACGCCCTGTTGCAGGTCTAGAATAAAAGCTAACTTAAAACCTTTCTGGGAAGACCCCTTGGGTGATGCATGAACAATTTATCGAGCTTCAAACTGGGCACTTTGCGTTTAGCGGCTACATTCCAAAGCTCATTGCCCACGATTGCAAAGCGATTGGCGCAGCTGGTAACGATTGCAAGCATGCTCACCCTATCGGCGCTGGCTCAAACCGAAACGGACGCAGACTTTGATGTAGCGCAACCGCCTACCGTAGAGCGCTCAGTTAACGAAAATGGCGAAACAGAACAACCCACCGCGGCACCGGCCGCTGTTCAATCAAGAGAAAGTGCTGCGGCGACTACGGCGTCCAGCTCAGACAAAGCGGACGACGGGCGTTTTTTTGGCACCACTAAAATAACCGAGCACAAACGTGAGAATGGCCAAGTGTACTCCATTGAATTAGAACACTCCTCGGGCAGCAAGCAGTACATTGAGGATACCGATGCTGATGGCCTAAGTGATAGCCGCACCAAAGACATCGACAGCCATCCGAATATCGCCAAATGGCGAATCGGCAGCTGGTAGCTTGTCGCAAATTGGTAGGACATTAATCTGACTAAACTCTATGCCCACGCAACCCACAGCCCGCAAACATACCCTAGTCTGCGCCTTGATTGCGCTCTGCCTAAGCGGTAGCACCGTCTATCTGCTGTGGGCAGAGACGGGCACACGCACGCAGTGGCAAACGACAATGAACCCTAGCAGTTGGTTCATCGACTCCGCTTACGCTCAAACAAACAGCGAGCTGCGGTTGTACAAAATAAGCCGTCACGGACAAAGTCAACGTGTGAGCTTTACGGGCAAGAAATCTAAAATAGAAGGCTGCCACAATTTAAGTATTAAAAGTGTGCGCGTACATCGAGCCGTGCATTTTGGCTTTGCACAGTGCTCCTTGTACAGCGAGAAAGATTGCGCAAGCGAGTCGGTTGTAAGCGCCAAACTCGCCGACGACAAACCGCCGCAAACCCTGCTAACCCAAGGGCACAGTTGGTTCTTGGGAGCGGAAGAGAAAAAGGACGCTTTTCCTAAATACAGCAAGGAAGAACGTGGTCAAAAGGTACGATCATGGTCCTGCGAAGGCTACGCCCCGCCACCGATCGAACTCAACTGACCTAAGTTCTGTCCTCATGTCTACGTGACACGAATCTGTGCAGTGCGTAAACGTATCATCCGCAGATTTCACAGATTAAACGGGAATTACTTTGACGGTGCGAACGCCTAGCACAGTCCAAGACAACCCCTAAAACAATCTGCGCAAATCGGCGTTAATCTGCGGGTTATAGGTTCTGCGTCAATCTGTGGATCTTATGTTCTGCGCAATCCGTGGAGAATTAACCTCACAAGCGAGGTTGATTCCACCACCTCCCCCCTAGTTTAAAAACTACTGTTTCACCCGCGCGATATTGTCCACTAGCGCCGTCACCACTCGTTCGTGATGCTCGTTATAAATATAGTGCCCCATATCCTCAAGCTCTACCCACAGGGAGTTCGGTACGAGTTCGGCCGTGTGGCGGCCGTGTTCAATGGGTAAAAGTGGATCTAGGGTACCGTGAATAACAACCGTGGGTTGAGTCAACTTCTGCAACATCTCTACCCGATCACCGCTCGCAAGAACGGCCCACACTTGCCGAGCAAAACCTGGGTCGTAATGGCTGCGATCATAACCTCGAGCTGCGCTCGCCAGCCAATCTGCGTCGGTTCGCGATCCTTCCTTGGCATAGATAATTTTACTGATATCAGCAATTTGCTTAACAATTTGCTCGCGAGTCATGTCATCACGATCGCGCATTTCAACTTTGTGCGCCCCTTCAGGCAAATGTTTGGCGCTAGTTGTAGACATAATTGAGCCCAAACTCAGCACTCGTTCAGGATATTCGGCCGCCATAATTTGGGCAATCATGCCACCCATCGATGCACCCACCACATGTGCTTGCTCAATGTTTAGATAGTCCAACAATCCGATTGCGTCGGCGGCCATGTCATTAAGCGTATAGGGTGCCGCAAGGTCTAAGCCTAATTGATAGCGCAGCATGGTAAAGAAACCGGGTTCGCCTTGGTCGTACAATTTTTCGGACAAACCGACGTCACGATTATCAAATCGAATAACATGAAACCCTTGGTCTACTAAACGCAATACAAGGTCGTCGTTCCAATGAATAAGCTGTGCGCCCAAACCCATCACGAGCAAGATAGTCTCGTTAGCGGGATCGCCGAACTCTTGATAAGCAATAGACATGCCATTGCTCGGCGCAAAATAGGTGGGGAATTCTGGGTGAATGTTCGGTCGCGCCTGCGCCCAACTGCTTACACCCACCAAGCAAAACATAAGACCAAAAAATAGTGCGAGCTTAGCGCCGCGAGCAATATATACAGTTTTAGGCATTGATTTTATCCAGACAATTTAAAATAAGTTTTAGGGAAATTACAATTTTAAGACTTTTGATATTTTGCTTGCGCGTCGGCTAAAGCAGACTGCAGGCGACCCGTGACCGCAAGAAACAGCATATGATGATCTGCGATAAACGACCATAACGGGTAGGTAAATGTCGCAGGTTTATTGTGCTCAATATTAAAATGCGAGTACCAAGCCAAACCATACGCACCGACGAGTCCGGCAAGCACGAACCAAGGGTTAAACGTAATAACAAACGCAGCGAAACACAACATGGCTAGCGACGTGCCCACATAGTGAAACTTACGCGTAAGTGCTTGGCTATGCTCGTTAAGGTAAAACGGGAAAAACTCCCGATATGTTTGCAATTTCTGCATAACGCTTATCCTCCAATTTCGTTTAATGTTTTTAGTCTGACTTAAAGCTTACGCGTGTAGTCCAGGTTGAACGCCCGTAAGTCTGAGTTTAACACCCGCGACTTAGGATTTATGCGGAAGTGCTAAATAGTCATGCGACTGCATCTCCAGCAAGCGGCTCACGGTACGCTGAAACTCAAAAGCGTTGCGAGTACCAACGTATAATTGCTCAGCGGAAGCTGCGGCACTGAGTATGAGCTTAACACTGTGGTCATAAAGTACATCCACTAGATTAATAAAGCGGCGCGCTTGATCCTCTTGTAGGCGGTCCAAAACCGGCACATTAGACACCAGGATCGAATGAAAACAGCGAGCCAACTCGATGTAATCGTTCTGCGAGCGCGGGCCATCGCACAATTCGGAAAACTCAAACCAGATCACCCCATCACTTCGTCGGCGCGACGTTAGCTCGCGACCCTCTATGGCAATGGGGGCCTCAGCAATACCCGCGTCGGGGGCTAAATGCTTAAAAGCGTGCTCCAAGCCAGACTGCGCATGGTCGTTGAGCGGCGTGAAGAAAGTTGCGGCTTTATCCAAAAAGCGCAAACGATAATCTATACCCGAATCCAAGTTTACAACTTCACAATGACGATAGATTAAATCTATAGCGGGTAGAAAGAGGTCGCGCTGCAAACCACCTTTATACAAGCTCAATGGCTCCACATTGCTGGTGGCAACCAAAGTGACGCCGCGCTTAAATAAACCTTCTAGTAGCTTCACGAGGATCACGGCGTCAGCCACATCATTAACCACAAACTCATCGAAACAAATAATGCGCGTCTGTTGCGCCCATTCTTTGGCAATCACATCCAACGGGTCGCTCTGATGGTGCAGCGCTTTGCGCTCTTGATGCACTCGGTGCATAAACCGGTGAAAATGCACTCGCCGCTTATCTGCAAACGGCAAGCAGTCGTAAAACATGTCTACCAAGTAGGTTTTGCCACGCCCGACCCCTCCCCAAAAATACAATCCCTTTGTAGGCTTTAACCCGGGCGTGTGACCGCGCAATGATTGAAAACAACTCGGCGTGGGTTTGGCTCGTGCAATTAAGTTTTCTTAGATCTTTTGAAAATGCTCA
>CAYGNS010000258.1:0-4518 GCA_964351295.1 uncultured Gammaproteobacteria bacterium | reverse complement strand
TCAAACCAAGCTTGCTCAGATTACTTGGTTCCTGAGTTTCCATCCGTGAAAATGCGAAAATTGGGAAGTGCCATAGATAAGCTGAGTAACTAATGAGTCCTATCCACACAAGAACTTTTTTGCTAAGAATCCGACCTGCTAAATTATTTTCTGATGCAAACCGCAAAATTAACAAAATACCGATGATAGGCATTATCGTGATCAGACTGGGATGGCTAGTATTGCTGTCGAAGAAAAATAATGAGCCTATTGTCAACGCTAACCCGAGTAAAGCAAGATTGTCTCCCCAAAAATCACAATTTAATTTTTTAGTTCTTGGTTTGGCTACGGCAAGCATAGCGCCTGCTGCTAACTCCCAAAAACGGCTAAAAGGGGAGTAAAAATTGAAGTCAGCATTGCTAAGCGCACTCATTTCGGCTGAGTAAAGACTAAATATAGATAGTGCAGCTAGAATGATTAACAGATACGCTCGCGCATATTTATACGCAATCAACGCCAGAATCGGAAACACCAGATAAAATTGCTCTTCGACACTCAAACTCCACGTATGCAATAACGGTTTCAAAAGGGAGCTGTCAGCGCCATATTCAGTAGTGCTGTAATAAAAGAAAAAGTTGGAAGCAAAGAATATTGATGCAAAAATACTTTCTGCATACTCAACAAAAGCTGTTGGAAGTATTTTAATCCATGCGATTGGCAGAGAAGCAAGTATCACGAGCAGTAGCATTGGTAGAATTCTGCGTGCTCGCCTTTCGTAAAATTTGGCGAAGCAAAACTGCCCTGTCTCATTAAGCTCAGAAAATATTATTCGAGTAATTAGGTAGCCGCTAATAGTAAAAAAAATATCAACGCCGATATAACCGCCAATAAACCAATCATGTCCAAAAATTACAAACTTTGCGTGATAGAGAACCACGCTGATGACTGCTATCGCACGAAGGCCGTCTATTTCAGCGCGATAGTGCAAATTTTTTGATTTCAAAGATCTGTCCAAGTTTAACCGTCTCAGTTTCCACTGAGGTGTTTATGGGGGAAATTCAATCAATAACTTATTGCAGCACTAGTTATCCTCGTCTACGAATCTCGTATTTTGACAACCGCATAACAAGCGTGTAGAGCGTGCTGGGAATTTTCTGAGTGGCGCCGGGTTGCGATTGAAAGAGTTTCTTACAGGCGGCCCCAAGAGATTTGTTGAAGTCGTGATGGATTATAGTCATTTTTATAGAACGCTGCCCAAGATTGACGAGGATGAAACCAATCCAGCAACTGAAAACTTAACCCATGTTTCAGTGCAAGGTTCGATATTGTTTCTGGGACAAACTTTACACTTCCTGGATATATCCATCCAGTTCGATTGCTGTCGGTATCGCCAACCAAAAACGTTGCCAGTAACACCCCCTCATCCTTGAGGTGGTATGAAACCTCAGACAACCAGTTTTCAAACAAGTCTAGACCTGTGTGACTAAATATAGATTGCGCCACTGCAAAGTCAAGTTCCAAGGGGTCTTTAAAGTCCTGCATCGAGTCTCTAAACGAAAACGTTGGAGCTTTGATTCGCACCAAATCTTTGCCTATTTCTTTTTCAATTCCCTCATCAATTAGCCATTTATTCGGTTCGATGCCGTAATATCTGCCTTTATTCAAATAAGGTATCAATAGCCTTCCATTTCTCAGAGAACCGCAGCCGATATCTAAAACTTTGTGGTCTTGACGAAGTCCAATGCATGTCAGTAAATTAAACACCATCGCTGAAACAAGGTCGTAGTCCGCAGGCGGGCCTACGTACGCACGATAATGATTATCTCCAGGCTTCAAATTCAAGCCTAAGTCAGAGCCTTGATTTTTCATAAAAAAATGATTAAACACAAATTATACCCTCAGAGTGGTGTTGCTAAAGAACTCGTTAGTCTCACAAATGTACATAATTCTCTCCGCCATGATTACACCAGTTTTGAGTCACTCTGACATCATTATTTTGGGGGTGTCATATGAGCACGCCCCCACGTCCTCACAGACTTTTATTAGGCGGTTAGTGTAAAAGGGGATACTCTACCAAAAAGCCAATTATCTACAAGTTGCTCACTTTACACGATACCGAATCAGCATCTATCTCAGCTGTCATTCCTGCCTAAACATTGATTAGCTACTGCATTCGACTATTTTTATTTAAGTCATGTAATCATTTGATGAGTTTGCCTGTTCCTGGGGCTTCGGTTTTAAGTGCTTTTATCAATCTTTGTCTGCAGTATCGACAACTCATGCCTAAGAGGTTTGTGTCAGCCAACTAAACACAATTGGTGATAGCTCTTCACAGGTTGAAATCTTAGATGTGATGCATTGCTGAACTAAAAATTGTGTGCGATATAACAGAAGCCGACAAACTACCATGAAATATCTACGGCTCAGCATTGGCTTTATCGGCTTTACATTCCCCAAATAATAACACTAACTAAAATAAGGTCGATAAATTCGATTGCTTTAGGCGCTGACCATGCGACCAGTCGCTAGCATTTGGTGAATCTCCGAGGGAGAGCACCACATCATTACATCTAAAATCGAAAGTCCACTCTCATATTTGTATCCATTAACCGCATACTCAGGGAGGCTCATATCAGAGAATAGTAGCTTGATACCGAGATTGTTGAAGGTTGCCAAGTCAAATAAGGCTTGGCCAGCAATAGGGTTTAGATATTCGTTAGCCTCAAGCTGGTGGCAAATGAGAGGAGCCCAGTCTCCTGCTGTTGGGTTCGCTGGGTAGGTCAAGTCTAAGTCTGAACAGATCTGAGCATTAAACTCAATTTCAAGATACTCACAAACTTGTTCTAATGAAGAGTAATTTAAATCTACCAATCGATCGCTCCGCGTAGAGTTAAACGTGTTATTTACAACGTTTATCACAGCATCATAAAATGGCGCTTTTTTTTTGTAATGTGTCAGTTTTCCTAGAGTTAACAGCCTTGTTTTCTCTAAGCTATGTACTTGGGCTTCATGAATCTTTATAGACCTTGATGAGTTGGATAAAGCTACATTTACATATTGCCAACCTGTATTGGGATGTAGAATTCGATTCCTGCTGAGCCAAGATTTTGGCGTATATTGGGTGATGTCAAATACAATCCACTGATCAACATTTTTTATCAAATGAAAATGCCCTAAATAGGGGAAAAAGTAAGGTTGCATAATGCCCAGTCTCATACTGCATTTACTCTCAGCCGCATTTTTATATCTTCGCTATAAGTCCACGACTGAGCTATTACCTCGCAGATTCCTTTAACATCATCAAAGGACACTTGGCTTCCAACAGGAAGTTGGATACATACCTTGCACAAATGATCCGTTACCGGTAACGTAGTAGAAGATTCCATGATCTTGTGCGCTCCAGGATAAAAATACCTTCTCGCCTGCACATTCTCTGCTTCCAAAATAGCAATTAAGTTATCGCGCGACAGTCCAAAAATATGCTCATCAACTTCACAAACAAGGTATTGATAGTTCGACCTTGTAACTCCAGAAGGGCTCATGATATTGAGCCCGGGAATCTGATCAAGGAGTGTTTTGTAAGCTCGAAATAATTTTTCGTTGTTGTCTCGATTAACCGGGAAGTCCTCTAAGCTCATTAAAGCGAGAGCTGCTTGTGCCTCGGACATTCGGCCGTTAGATGTTTTAACTACATCCACTTGCACGCCTGCGCCGTAACTACTGCGAATGTTGCGCAATCTTGCTGCAATACTTTCATCGTTCGTACACACGCAACCACCTTCCGCGGCGCTAAGGATTTTAGTTGCATGAAATGAAAAAACCTCAAGCATCCCAAATTGGCCAATACTGCCGATATCAGTCTTACATCCGAAGGCGTGAGCAGAGTCAAAAAAGAGTTTTAAATTATGCTCATCCGCTAATGCTTGTAGTGTTGTTATTGAGCAAGCCCCTCCCCATAAGTTAACGGCCATTATTCCACTCACCTCATCGCTGATCAGATCAGCCACATGGTCAGCGTTAATTTGATGCGTTTTCGGATCCACATCACAATAAACTGGTTCAATGTTGGACCATGCTAAGGATTGAATCGAGGCTATAAATGTAAAGGAGGGTACAATGACTTTACCGGTAAGTTCTAAAGCTTCAGCGGCCATCATTAGGCCAATAGTCGCATTGGTTACGCAGATAACATGCTTAACTCCTAGGTAACTCTCAAGTGCTTCTTCTAGCTCCTGTAGGAGCGGACCATGATTCGTATAGTATTTTCGTTCAAATATCTTCCCAAATGCCAACTCATATCTATCCCACGACGGAAAGTAAAGCTGGCCTACAGGAATGGGCGCTTGAAACATTGGTGTTCCGCCTAATATGGCTAACAAGCGGCTCATATAGCGTGATCCAAAATGAAAGGGTGGCTATTTATCTCTGTTTTAGACGAGAGAAGATGGCGAAGAAAGTTAGCGATCTTAACTATATCGTCTTTGCTGACAAAATCGCCACACGGCATCAATATATATTTTTTCGATAGAATATCTGTTG
>CAYGNS010000257.1:367-4555 GCA_964351295.1 uncultured Gammaproteobacteria bacterium | reverse complement strand
CGCCGCCATCAGTTCGGCTCAGGCCGCCGTCTTGGCTGTTCCGACCAGCGGTATTATCAAGGGTGTGAAGCAGTTCGAAACGATTCCGTATGTTGCTGTGGCGGCGGATGCTGCCGCGCTTCAGAATTTAATGGATCACCCGCAAGTGATTGGGTTACAAGAAGATACTTTAGCCAAGCCAACTCTATTGGAGAGTGTGCCTTTTATTAATGGTGACGATGTTGAAGTGCAAGCAGGGCAAGAAAATGGCAATGGTTGGACTGTTGCTATTTTAGACACGGGTGTGCGCAAAACGCATATCGATTTGGATAACGGCAAAGTGGTTGCCGAAGCTTGTTACGGGACAAATGATGCTGGCAACGTGTCTACCACTCTATGTCCGAACGGGAATGAGGCGCAAACCGGCAACGGAGCTGGTGTTGATTGTTCAAATTCCATAAGTGGTTGTAATCACGGCACTCATGTTGCAGGCATTGCGGCAGGTACTTACGGGGGTGTCGCTAAAGGTGCGGACTTAATGGCGGTGCAAGTGTTTAGTCGCTTTGATAATACTAGCATTTGTAGTCCTGGGCCTAGCCCTTGCGTGTTGTCGTATACTTCTGATCAAATTTTGGGTCTAGAGCGTGTTTTAGCGGTGCATAATGCCAATAATGGCATCAAAATCGCCTCAGCTAACATGAGCTTAGGCGGCGGGCAATTCTCCAGCAGTTGTGATAGCGATTCACGCAAAGCTATTATCGATAATCTGCGAGCCGTGAATGTTGCAACGGTTATCGCCTCTGGAAATAACGGGTTTAATGGCTCTGTGGGGGCTCCAAGTTGTATTTCTAGTGCGATTACGGTCGGCTCTACGTTAGATACTTCAAACAGTATATCCAGCTTTTCTAATCACGCTTCTATGGTCGATATACTCGCACCAGGCAGTAACATAACTTCGTCAATCACCGATTCGAATTCTGCCAGGGCGGTCTTTAACGGCACTTCAATGGCGACGCCACACATTGCTGGTGCATTCGCTGTTTTTAAACATTTAAAGCCAAATGCGACCGTTACGGCGATCGAAAATGCCATGGAATCAACGGGGATTGGTATCACACGTTCTGGCATTACTAAACCGCGTGTCGACATGTTTGCGGCTGCAGTAGCCTTGGATCCAAGTCTGTTTAGCGTTGATTTAGTAGTTGAATCACCTGCGGTGACTAATGCCACGCCCGCATCCAGTGCAGTCATTACGGTATCTGCGGTGGTTCGCAACATCGGATTAATCCAAGCGGCTGCGTCAACTATTCGTTTTTATCGATCAGTCGATGCAAAGATCAGCTCCGCCGACACTTCGATTGGTACGGAGTCAGTTGGAACGCTCGCTCCGAATGGCACCTCAAGCGAATCAGAGGCCACGAGCGTGCCAGCGGCGATTGGCGCCTATTATTACGGTGCGTGCGTAGAAACGGTCGAACCCGAAACTAATAGTAATAATAATTGCAGCGATGGCGTCTTGGTGGTGGTATCAAATGGCCCTGTTGCAGACTCTTTTGAGCCCGATAATAGCGCTGGACAGGCAACGGAGCTGATGCAAACGGCCATGCAATTGCACAGTATCTCACCCGTTGCTGACATAGACTGGTGGAGTTTCACTTTACAGAATAGTGTCAACGAAACAATTTTTGAAACTTTGTCAGCCGGCTTTGGGGGAGATACCTTTATACGTCTTTATGATTCAGGGTTGAACCAAATAGCGAGTGATGATAACAGCGGGTCGGCTTCATTTTCGAGACTTGTTTCGAGCAATCTAGAGCCGGGCACCTACTATTTGTCTGTCGAGGAGTCTGGCAACAATACTCAAATTGAGGGCTATTTCCTACGCGCTAAGATTACCGATGAGGACGATAGCCTGTTACTCATGATTCCCGCCCTTATCGCGAAAAAGCCAAGTTTGCCACCGCAGTGGGGCGCTGTGCTCAATGGCTTATGTTGTACCGTTGGCGATTTGACCTTTCTAGCCACAGTAGATGGCGTAACCCGTAGCTCCAGAGTGCCCAATTGTTCCTCAGGCTCATCTTTTGCGGGTTACATTGAGACCAATCCCGGCAATAAAAGAATCAGTTCGCGTATCGCGGGTGTAAGCGGTTGTAATCTGTCCTTTAACCAGATCTCTCTGCCATTTGAAAATAATTTTCAATATTTGGTCTCGGCTGAATTTAATGTAGCGCCTATCGTCAGGGTATATCGTGGAAGCTTAAAACAGAACGCGTCGTCTGCAGATAATGAGCAGGCTCTAATGAACGCCGTGAATGATAAAGCCAACCCATTAGCACCCTACAAGACCTACCAATTAGGTGACTCCTTGATGGTTGACGGTGACGCCACTGGGGCGAATAAACTCGGAGCGAGCACGGGTCAAATTCGCGCGGCCGAAGCCGAATAGGATTCTGAGTCAGGTTTTGATTTGGATTGAGTGTTGAGCAGCCTGTTGAGAAGTTTTAAACAGGCTGCTCAAGTAACTCTGTATTACTGGGCGATCATCTGCCGCAACACGTAATGTAAGATACCGCCGTGTCGGTAGTACTCTAACTCTTTTGGCGTGTCGAGTCGTAACCTCGCCGTGAACTCCGTCGTCGCACCTGCATCCGTATTCGCTACCACCTGCACGGTTTTTTGCCCCGTGTTGACATCAGCATCAGCATCAAAAAAGTCCGTTAACCCTTTGATTTCAAATGATTCAAAGCCGGTTAACCCAAGCGATTCAGCCGTTTCACCTGGCGTGAATGTAAGCGGAAGCACCCCCATGCCTACCAAGTTTGAGCGATGAATACGTTCAAAGCTCTCGGCTAAGACGGCCTTAACGCCGAGTAGAATCGTTCCCTTAGCGGCCCAATCTCGTGACGAACCCGTGCCGTATTCTTTGCCACCTAAAATAATGAGCGGCACATTGTCTTGTTGATAGCGCATGGCCGCAGCATAGATGGAGCAGGGCTCTTTGCTCGGAATATGTACTGTGTAGCCGCCTTCTGTTTCGGGCGCCAACTGATTGCGTAAACGCACATTGGCAAATGTGCCGCGCATCATTACTTCGTGGTTACCACGTCGAGATCCGTAGGAATTAAAGTCGGCAATTTTTACGCCTTGCTCTTGCAGGTATTCACCAGCCGGACTTTTCGGTGCAATGGCGCCTGCGGGCGAAATATGATCGGTGGTCACAGAATCGCCTAATTTCGCTAAACAGCGTGCGCCACTGATATCACTGACGCTCGGAATCTCGGCGCTCATCCCCGCAAAGTAAGGAGGATGTTTAATATAGGTGGATTCCTTAAGCCATTTATAGCTATCGCCTTCAGGAGTATCGATGGCATTCCATGTGGTGTTGCCGTTGAACACGCTGGCATAGTTGTCTTTAAACATTTGCGCATTTATATGCTCGGCGATTACATCATGAATCTCGGCATTGGTCGGCCAAATATCCTTTAAAAAGACGTCTTTACCGTCTGTGTCTGTACCCAGAGGCTCTTTATACAAGTCTACGTCCATGCGCCCAGTAAGCGCGTAAGCAACCACTAAAGGTGGTGATGCGAGGTAATTGGTTTTAATGTCTGAGTGTATTCGACCTTCGAAGTTTCGATTCCCAGATAGAACTGAAGCAACCACTAAGTCGTGAGAGCGAACGGCATCCCCAATTGCTTTGGGTAATGGCCCAGAGTTGCCGATGCACGTTGTGCAGCCATAGCCGACCACAAAGAAGCCCAAGCTCTCGAGATCATCTAGTAGGCCTGCACGTTTGAGATAGTCGGTTACCACCTGCGAACCAGGGGCTAGAGACGTTTTAACCCATGGTTTTACTTTTAAACCCCGTTTTACTGCGTTGCGCGCGAGCAAGCCTGCGCCGAGCATAACGGCGGGATTGGAGGTGTTGGTACACGAAGTGATGGCGGCTAATACCACGGAGCCATCGCTGAGCTCAAAGTCTTGATCCTTGTAACGTACGCTCACACTTGGGGCAATGTCGGATACTTGTTGATTGCCTACCGATACGCCCCCACCCTCATTACTCATCGCAGACGCCGCGAGTTTGGTGTCACGCGGTTCCGTCATCTCCTCTTTGACGCGATTAAATTCGGCTTTAGCTTGTGTCAGCGGTACGCGATCCTGTGGACGCTTGGGGCCAGCTAAACTGGCTTCTACGCTCGCCATATC
>CAYGNS010000257.1:0-357 GCA_964351295.1 uncultured Gammaproteobacteria bacterium | reverse complement strand
ATATCAAGTTCAAGCACGTCGGAGTAGACGGCTTCTGCGTCTCCGCTGATTCGGAATATTCCTTGCAGTTTTGCGTAAGTTTCAACCAGTTTAATTTGCGCTTCTTCGCGGCCAGAAAGACGCAAATAACGTAGCGTTTCTTGGTCTACTGGAAACATCCCGCAGGTGGCGCCGTACTCAGGCGCCATATTGGCAATGGTTGCGCGGTCGGCTACCGGCAGCTCGTCGAGTCCATCGCCAAAAAATTCAACAAATTTTCCGACTACGCCCAACTCGCGTAACATTTGCACAACGGTCAAAACGAGATCGGTGGCCGTTACACCCTCCGAGACTTTGCCGGTGAGTCTGAACCCCACG
>CAYGNS010000256.1:897-4564 GCA_964351295.1 uncultured Gammaproteobacteria bacterium | reverse complement strand
CAGTAACCGAGATAATCTCTGCTATCAACGTCTCATGCTTGGAGCGGTTGCCGTAATCGCTGCTGATCGCACTCACAATTGCGTCAACGTTGTCGCTGATCAGCGCTTTGAGAGCTAATAAATCTTGTTTACGCTGCTTAAAATCGGGGGTTGCGTTAGCCAAGTAAGCGCTACGTTGCAGTTCTAAAGCCGCATGCAAGTATGGCAAGCCGTCGGCCGAACGCACATCGAGTGCTGAGGCGTTGAGAGAAGAATTCATAATAATTTAAACCTCTGTTTTAGAAACCTGTGCTGTTACAAACCCGTGGTACTGAACATGGGAGAAGCGAGCTATTTATGGAGCTATTTATGGAGCTATTTATGGAGCTATACATCAACCATGCACTAAGCATTCACCAGACATAATCTGCCGGAGCAGTTTGTTAGATCCTATAATCTAACACTGTCCCGACTGTACTGTGTGACGAGCAGTGCTGTGCTAGCCACTCAGTATATTAAGAGTTGTCGTAGCTGCCAAGCACTGTTATCTCTTCCGCCACCTTCTTACATCCTGACCCTATGTATATTAGGCCAGGTCGAACCGATAAAAGCGCCCGTGTTGGATGGCACAAAACGATGACGCTTGCTTTGCCGCTGTGTGATTTTGAAACATGGGAGACAAATTTACCGGTTCAGGGAAATTTGTCACTTTACTTTACAGAATGAGTGATAAATTGCGCGATTGGCTTCCCCCCGCCCCTATTTTTTTAGCAAATTTTCCAATCATGCGATATCTCAATCTAATTATATTAGCTTCATTGATCTGCACAGTAGCGTCTAACGGAGTGGCACAGCAGGATGCCCCGCCGCCTGTGCCCGTCTATGTAGCTCCCGTGATCTCCAGCCAGTTTGTTGACACAGTGGAGGCTCTCGGCACCCTCAAAGCTAACGAAAACGTGGCGCTCGCGGCCACCGTCACGGAACTGGTCACTGCCGTAAACTTTGCGGACGGTCAACGAGTACTAAAGGGGGATGTCTTAGTGCAAATGAACGACTCGGAAGAACTCGCATTGCTCGCAGAAGAGCAATCACGCGTCGACGAAGCACAGCGACAAGTTGATCGCTTTGAGCCACTCATCAGTCGCGGCTCCGTATCCGAACTCACTTATGACCAAAGCATTGGAACACTAAGCGCAGCCAAAGCACGCTTGCGCGCGGTGGAGTCGCGCATCGCGCAACGCAAGATTTTGGCACCGTTTGACGGCGTAGTCGGTTTACGCAACACCAGCGTTGGCGCACTTCTGCAACCTGGAGTGATGGTAACAACCATTGACGATGACTCCGTTATGAATCTGGACTTCGCGGTCCCTGAGGTGTTCCTACAAACCCTACAACCCGGTCTTAAAATCAGTGCTACGACCGATGCTTATCCCGATAAAACTTATATTGGCGAAGTGGCTAGCGTTGAATCACGGATTGATCCAGTAACTCGCTCGATTGTGGTGAGAGCACGTATAGAAAACACCGACCTGACACTCAAGCCAGGCCTATTGATGCGTGTCGTTCTGCAAAAAAACCCACGCCAAGCAGTGGTTATACCCGAGGAAGGCATCATCGCCGACGGACGCCGCAGTTTCGTATTTGTGGCGGTCTTAAAAGATGGCCAAACGATCGCTCAAAAGCGGCAAGTACAACTGGGCTCGCGCAGAGCCGGCGAAGTAGAAATCTTAAGCGGTATTTCAGTGGGCGAACAAGTAGTTACGCACGGCACTCTGCTCGCTCGTGATGGTGCGCCCGTAAATGTACTCGCCATTGAGAAGACCGATCAGCCACTGGTAGATCTAATTGATCAGAAACACATCGACGCTCAATCCGCCCCTAAAGTTGCGCCCGCGGCTGGCAATGGAGGCACAGCGCTATGATGCTCTCCGATGTGTCGGTAAAGCGCCCAGTCTTTGCCGCGGTCATTTCGATACTGCTGATTGCTTTTGGTCTTGTCTCATTCGATCGTCTGAGCCTACGAGAGTACCCCGATATCGATCCGCCCATTGTTACGGTTGAGGTCAATTATCCTGGTGCACCTGCAAATATCGTGGAAACACGCGTAACCCAGGTAATCGAAGAGCGTATCGCTGGCGTAGCAGGCATTGAATACATTGAATCGTCCTCCACCGATGGCCGATCCAGCGTTGTAATCGAATTTTCAGTTAACCGTGATGTTGATTCAGCCGCTAACGACGTGCGCGACCGCATTTCGGGTGTCGCAGACAACCTACCTATCGAAGCCGATCCACCTGAAGTACAAAAAGTAGACAGCAATGATGACGTAATCATTTGGCGTAATTTGGTTAGCGAAAGCATGACGGTGCCCGAGCTGAGCGATTATGCAGATCGCTATTTGGTCGATCAGTACGCAGCACTAGATGGGGTTGCCCGAGTGCGCATTGGGGGCCGTCAGCGTTATGCCGTACGAGTCTGGCTAGACCGCAAAGCACTGGCCGCGCGTGGCTTGAGCGTAAGCAATGTAGAGAGTGCGCTGCGCGCCGAGAACATCGAACTGCCGGCTGGCTCCATCGAGTCTGACGAACTTATATTCAAAGCTCGAGTGGAGCGCAGCTTCAAGCAGCCTGAGGATTTCAAACGTCTCGTATTGGCGCAAGGAGACGATGGGTATTTGGTGCGTTTAGGTGATGTTGCGCGCATCGAGTTGGGCTTGGAAGAGGACCGCACCTATTTTCGAGGCAATCAAGAACCCATGGTGGGCATTGGTGTAATACGTCAATCAACCGCCAATACCATTGACGTAGCCAACCGCGTAAAGGCGCTTACGGCCCGTTTAAACAAAAACTTACCGCAAGGCATGGCGATTAAAGAAAGCTACGATGCTTCGGTGTTTGTGCAGGCCTCGATCAACGAAGTTTACACAACGTTGTTTGTGGCGATTATCTGTGTGGTGTTTGTGATCTATCTATTTCTAGGTAGTTTCCGCGTGATGCTGATTCCCGCCGTAACCGTTCCCGTGTCGCTTACGGCCACCTTTATTGCCATGTATGCATTTGGCTTTTCGATCAATCTGCTTACTTTGCTGGCTCTAGTTTTAGCGATCGGCTTAGTCGTTGACGATGCCATTGTAGTGCTCGAGAATATTGTTAGGCGTATTCAAGAAAAAGGTGAAACACCGTTGGTTGCGGCTTATCGTGGCGCACGTCAGGTGGGATTCGCGGTTATTGCCACCACCTTGGTATTGATTGCAGTTTTTGTGCCCATCACCTTTTTAGAAGGCGATTTAGGTCGACTCTTCACTGAGTTTGCGCTGACCATTGCAGCGGCTGTCGCCTTTTCATCATTAGTGGCATTAACACTGTCGACCATGCTCGCGTCCAAACTGTTGACCCCACAAACTAATCGCCCTACTCGGCTCGTAGAATTGGTTAATCAAGGGTTCCGCTCAGCCCGTAAGAATTACCGAAAAACTCTGGTTAAAACCGTACGATCGCCCATCAAGCCGTTGATAGGTTTTGCAAGTTTGATCATATTGACCGTTATTTTTTACCAAAATGTAGATCAAGAGTTTGCTCCTAAAGAAGATCGAGGATCCTTTTTCCTGATCGTTAATGGTCCGGAAGGTGCCAGCTTTGAGTACATAAGCGAATACATGACCGAAATCGAATCCCGCTTGATGCCATTT
>CAYGNS010000256.1:0-887 GCA_964351295.1 uncultured Gammaproteobacteria bacterium | reverse complement strand
TTTGTAGAAGCGGGCGAAGTAAATCGATTATTGGTGCGAGCACCACGCGGGTTTGGATCCATTGAGCAATTCAATAATGGCATCGCCATCGTGATCCTCACCGACTGGTCGCAACGTCGCTCGGCATGGGAAATCATGGACGATGTAAAGCAACGCCTATCAGATCTTCCTGGTATACGAGCGTTCCCAATCATGCGGCAGGGCCTGGGTGGCGGAACAGGCAAACCTGTGCAATTTGTAGTGGGTGGCTCAACGTATGAAGAGCTCGCTGAGTGGAACGAGATTTTACTCAAGAAAATAGAAGAAAATAACCCTGGCCTAGAAGGTGTAGACAGCGACTTTAAACAGACTCGCCCTCAGATTGACTTTGTAGTGGATTACGATCGCGCCTCCGATCTGGGCGTAACCATTTCTGAAATCGGCCGCACTCTCGAAACAATGATGGGAGGCCGGCGCGTCACGACGTTTTTAGACGGCGGTGAAGAGTACGACGTAATTGTAGAAGGCGAGCGTGCGGAACAGCGCTCGTTTGACGATATACAAAATATTTATGTACGTTCAAACCGAAGTGGACAATTGATACCGATCTCTAATCTGCTGAGCATTGAGGAATACGGCGCGGCTGAGCAATTGTCTCGTTTTAACCGTATTCGCTCGATTACCCTCGAAGCAAGCTTAGCCGATGGATATAGCCTCGGCGAAGCCCTCGGTTACCTAGAGGAGCTCGTAGACGAAAATTTGCCTGAAGAAGCGGTCGTGGACTATAAGGGCGAGAGTCGCAGCTTTATCACATCGGGCGGATCGGTGATCTTTGTATTCCTGTTAGGCTTAGTCGTAGTGTTTTTGGTGCTCGCTGCGCAATTCGAAAGCTTTGTACACCCATTTAT
>CAYGNS010000255.1:0-4597 GCA_964351295.1 uncultured Gammaproteobacteria bacterium | reverse complement strand
GGGTAAATCAAGAAAAGATAAAGGCTTTACCGTTGCCTGAATTGGTGGATCGAAGCGTGTGGTATTTTAAGGCGGCCGAGATTGATCTTAAACAGCACGCCAATGCAGAGCGCGTGCTGGGTCTTATGCGAGATCGTTGCGCCACTCTTGTGGAGTTGGTACAGGCGAGTGCGTTCTTCTTTAAGGATGTGCAAGTCTACGCAGCGCCGGCCGTTGCTAAATGGATTAACGCGCAGTCTTCGGCTTTGCTAAGTGAATTGGCCGAACAATTAGAGGAAGTGCCATTGTGGCAGGCCGAGCACATACAGTCCGTTGTCCAAGCATTGGTAAAAGAGCATGAGCTCGGGTTCGCTAAATTAGCGCAGCCAATACGGATTGCGGTAACCGGAGACGCCAATTCGCCATCAATTGATGAGACGTTGGCGGTGTTGGGTAAAGCATTAACTATCGAGCGTTTGCGCCAAGCTGCGGAGCACTTCGCGCAGTCGTGATAATTGGCGCTGGGTAGTGCTTGCCAGATTTGTGTCTTGATGCGTTCAGTGGGCCAGGTGGTGGGGCGTTGACTTAGCGTACAAAATGGTCAATAGATGTGCTTTACGCGAGCTCGATGAATGTTCTTGTGGTGAATGTGGTTCTGAGCACAGATTGGGCTTGGCTTATCACCTCAATCCAGTATAGACTTTGGGGTATAGAAGTTCTGCACTAGACAGAGCCTATAAATAAAAAAAAGTGGTAAAAGGCGCGGTTTTTAGAATAGTTTTTATTTCTATTAAGATCCGCCACGCATTGCTGTTTGACGTTATTTCGGCAGTGCAAGAGCGGTAAGGTAGTAAACCCAAGGGAGGCAGCGCTTTAACAATTTAAGTGTTGATGGAGCGCAGTTGTGTTTTTAATGTCGTTGCACAATAACAGCGACAGTACGCAATCAACTATGGCTCCACTGGC
Organism: uncultured Gammaproteobacteria bacterium; assembly: GCA_964351295.1. GTDB lineage: Bacteria > Pseudomonadota > Gammaproteobacteria > Arenicellales > Arenicellaceae > Arenicella. The sequence goes on along the minus strand of CAYGNS010000255.1, from coordinate 3,652 downwards.
ACAGTGCAGTGGTTTGGGTCGGGCTCTAAAGTAGGAAAATTGGTACACCTATAATCTGTCAGCGGTGTGCGACTCCTTCCCTTAGCTTCTCCTTTCTTACTTCCTTAATGTTTAGGCTCTGTGCGAGCTGTCTCTCGAGGCCGTATCGCTGCGTGTAAAATGTTCTGATAGATTACTATTTCGTGAGTTATGTAAGTATTAGAGCGAATCGGCATACTTTTGACTTAGTATTTGATTGCAAGTAGGGTAGCGTCTTTTAGAGGTGGTCGCTAAGTCGAAATAGTCGGCGGGGTTAGTCGGCCTGACAGCGAATTTAAAGAATTGTCGACGGGTTGAAGCAATTACATGGTTCGGCCCGTCAAGACAAGAGGTCTATTTTTAACGAGTCGTGAAAAGCGCTTTACGGAAACGTAGAAGTTCTTTGAGCGGTAATTACTGAAACTAGCAAACTAGGTTTCATGACAAGAGGTTATTTTGAAAATGAAAAAAACTTTGTTGAATTGGATGAGTCAAGCGATAGCTGTTCTGGCTATTGGTCTGGTCTCTACAATAGTCTCGGCGCAGTCAGCCAGCGGCGAATCTGTAGATCAGGCGTTCGCGCGTGAACTCAAGTTGGTTGAGGGCCTTAAGGTCTATAACAGCCAGCTCAATGAACAGTTGAAAGCTCAAGGAGTTGCTCGGGCAGAAATTCAGCAGTCTATTGAAGACTCAAAAGGCCTCGAAGCCCAAGTGGCTCCGTTGTTGAACACCATGCTCGCTGCGCTCGATCAGTTTGTGCAAAGCGACTTACCGTTCCATCTTGAAGAGCGCATGGAAAGCATCGGCCGTTTAAAAGCTTTGATGAAAAATCCTGAGGCTCGTACGTCGGACCGTTACCGTAACATCATGGATATCTACACTTCCGAGATTGAGTACGGCAATACATTCGAAGCGTATCGAGGCACGATCGCGATTGACGGCGAAGACACCGTGTTGGACATTTTGCGTATTGGCCGCCTGGCTCTGTATGCTCAGACCGACGACCGAAATCGCTCCTTCATGTGGGATCGCGCGAACGAACAGTGGGTTGATATCGGTTCGCATCGCGATATCCGAAAAGCCATTAAAGTAGCAAGTAAGACGGTAGCACCTGAGCTACTAAGCCTACCAATTTCTGCGCCGGAGGGAGCATAGTATGAGAGCTTTATTCACGATAGCAGCCATGGTGGCTGCGCTGGCGGTGATGCCGCTTCAAGCGCAAACAGTAGATCAGTTGTACGAACAAGTACGCAGTGGTAATTTCGAGAAGTCGCAAGCGGCCATTGATCTCGAAAAACGCTTTGCAGCGGCAGGCGCCGGCAAACAAGCCATTGTTGACCAGTTGCGTGCTCAGCGCAGCGAGCTCGAAGCGCAAGCTGATGCTCTAGAGACTCAATTTGCTTCTAATGACGAAGCCTTGAATGCTCAACGCAATGACCGCGAGAAGGCGCTTGGCGATTTGAAAGAGTTGTTTGGCGCTGTACAGCAAGTGTTGGGAGAAGCTGAAGCTGAGTTTTCCAGTTCTGTTATTTCAGCGCAGTTCCCAGGCCGCGTAGAGGATTTTGCGGATATTTCGCTGAAGGTTTCCAATCAAAGTAACGAGTTGGTCACAGCGGGAGAAATTGAGAGTGTATGGAAGGCCGTATTCACCGAGATGGTTGAGCAAGGCAAAGTAGCACGCTTCTCTACTCCTGTGGCAACTTCTTCTGGCGATAAAGAAGAGCAATCCGTGGTGCGGGTTGGTAGTTTCAATCTCATTGGCGATGGCACATTCTTGAACTACAGTGCGGGTGCCGTTACCGAAATGCCTCGCCAACCAGGCGGTGGTGCAACGGGTACAGCCGCATCGTTGTATGAAGCGGAAGCTGGCGAAGTGGTCGAGTTTGCGCTCGATCCAACACAAGGAACCTTGTTGGGTGCGGCCGTTGAGACGCCTAGTTTGATGGAGCGTATTAACCAAGGCGGTATCGTTGGTTACATCATTTTAGGGGTCGGTTTAATTGCCGCGATCATCGCCGTTTGGAAGATTGTGACGTTGTTTGGTGTGGCGTCGGCCGTACAAGCTCAGGCGCGTAACCCAGGGTCGCCGAATTCTAACAATCCGCTGGGTCGCGTGCTTAAGGCCGTTACCGATCATCCATCACGCGATACTGAGGTGATGGAGTTGCGTTTGTCTGAAGCGATTATGCAGGAAACGCCCAAACTCACTTCTTGGTTGATGTTTATTAAGATCGTGTCGGTGGTCGCGCCATTGGCAGGGCTGCTCGGTACCGTGCTCGGTATGATTGAGACGTTTCAATCAATCACGCTGTTCGGTGCAGGTGATCCTAAGTTAATGGCGGGTGGTATTTCCACCGCGTTGGTGACTACCGTTTGTGGTTTAGTGGTGGCGATTCCGATCGTGTTATTGCATACCGCAGCGGCGAGTAAAGCAAAACGCGTAGAGGAAATTCTTGAGGAGCAGGCAGCCGGCATGGTTGCGCGTCAAATCGAGAAGTAACCACCACATCGTGTGCTAGCACCCTAGTTCGTCTAGGGTGCGGCAAAGCGAATACCCTCAGAGGTTTATATGCTAGATTTTATTATAGCGATTCCCGAGCATATCCAGGATTTTATGGAGCTGGGTGGTCCGGTGTTATATCTCATTGCCTTGTTGCTGTTGGTGATGTGGTACATGATTTTAGAGCGAATCCTCTATTTTCGTGGACCCCACAAAGACGCCGTTGATAACGCGGTTAAAGAATGGGAGTCCCGCGCGGAACGTAGCTCATGGGCAGCGCACCAAGTAAGAGAGCAACTTGTGTCGGCGGTGGCTGCGAGCGCGAAACGTAATTTGAGCATGATTCAAGCTTGTGTTGCGTTGGCCCCACTGTTTGGCTTATTAGGCACGGTCACGGGCATGATAGAAGTGTTTCAAGTGATGGCCATTAGCGGTTCGTCAAATGTACGAGCGATGGCGGGTGGTGTATCGCGCGCGACAGTGCCCACAATGGCGGGCATGGTTGCTGCGCTCTCTGGATTGTTTTTAAGTTTTTGGTTGCAACGACGAGCGGAACAAGAGCGTGAGCAACTGAGTGAAAAGTTAACGTTGGATCACTAACCACGGTGCCCCTGAACAGTTCACTGGCGATTGCAGATGCGAGCGTAGTGCATCGAACCGATATGTCAGGGCCACTGTTGACTAGAAGGTCGTTAAAGTAAGCGCTAAGCATTAACTAACGAGACATAGCAATGAGACGAATTCGTAACAAACAAGAAGAAGACGCTAAGATTGATATCACGCCGATGTTGGACGTGGTATTCATCATGTTGATCTTTTTTATCGTAACGGCCAGCTTTATTAAAGAGAGCGGCGTGCGGGTAGAAAAACCCGAGGCCGAGACTGCCATTAAAAAGCCCAAGGCGACCATCTTGTTGGCTATTGATCGCAACAATGAAATTTGGTTAGACAAAAACAACATCGACCCACGGGCCATCAAAGCCACGATCGGGCGACTGCGCGCGGAAAACCCTGAGGGTGAAGTAGTCGTGCAGGCTGATGTTGAGTCGACTGCCGAGATGGTCATCAAAGTAGTTGAACCGTTGCAAGATGCTCGTATTGATATACCGAACATTGAGACGAAATCGGTGTAAT
>CAYGNS010000254.1:0-4603 GCA_964351295.1 uncultured Gammaproteobacteria bacterium | reverse complement strand
CCCTTAAAATCACCACTTTTACAAACCCACTCGAGTGTGATCTACTGTTTGCGTTCGTGACTAATTACGTAATAAGCAGATAGCCAGCGACAAAAGCCTTTAGCTTCTTGATACAAATAGCCCTTAGCGTCTTGAAACAAAAAGCCTTTAGCGAATTATTTCAAAACCGTCTTAAACCGTTTGACTCGGCGTATAATCGAAGCCGCGGATTTTAACATAGCGAACGAATGTGAATGCTTAAAAATAGCCCATCATCCCCCTGCAATTGGTCGTTTAGACGCTTTTGGTGCTTTTGCGCCGACGAGCTCGGTAGTGCACGACTACAGGTGGATGCTAAAGCCACTAATATTGAACAATTTTGTGGCAATTCGCAGTTCGCACTCGCCTCTATCAAGCAGGTGTTGGTTACTAGCTATAAGCGCAGTCGTTGTAAAAACTTAGACAGCCGCATAAACCTAAACGCCACCTTAGATGTGCTGGGCGAAGCCGCGTATGCTTTGCAGGGTCAACACAAAGACGACTTACTCGACATTGAACTTCTTGAAGAAATTGGCTGGTGCGTCAATGCAATCTACCCAAAAGAGCGAGCCACAACAGATGACTCTGTCGACGGCATTACGCTGAACAGTACTTTAGTGGATGCGAGCCAGCGATTGTATCTAAGTGAGCGAAACATAGCCCTAAGCGAGCAAAGCAAAGCCGGCGCACGCGGACTGCCTCGTCGCAAGCGTCCTTCGCGCAGCACTCGCGTGGTGTGTTTAGCGAGCGCCAAACAACGAAGAGCCAATTCAGTCGGGTAGCCTATCGTTAAAGCGCTAAGCTTGGTTGGCAAAGCGTTATAAGCCAACACGTCGTTGACGATATCAGTCGACAGCGCCCCTAAGCGCTGCAACGTAACATACGACTTTAGGGTGGCTCATCAGAAATGGCGTATTGCCAAAAGCCACACAGGGAAGCGAAAAGCTAGAGTAGCGCTACAAAGGCCTCCTCATCGATGATCGCCACGCCGAGCTCTGCTGCTTTAGTGGCTTTGCTGCCTGCGTCTGCACCCACCACCACACAGTCGGTATTTTTGGACACACTGCCCGCAACTTTGGCGCCCAACCGCTGCAGGGCTTTCTTAGCATCCGAGCGCGACATTGAACTAAGCGTACCGGTTAACACAAAGGTTTGCCCCAACAAAGGCTGAGTTGCACCATCCTGGTGACGCTCCTCAACTTGCGGATACTCAATTCCCACTTGTTCCAGCCGCGCGAGCATTGCTTGATTTGCGGGCGACGCAAAATAGTCCAAAATACTTTGTGCAACGACTGGTCCAATATCTGGCAAGGTTTCGAGCTGACTAAGCGTGGCACCACTTAAAGCAGATAAATCTCCAAAGTGTTGTGCGAGTTGTTCGGCCGTCGTTTCGCCCACATTAGGAATACCAAGAGCATAAATTAACCGCGACAGCTCTGTGTGTCTGCTCGCCTCAATCGCTGCAAGCAAATTCTCGGCCGACTTCTCAGCGAAACGATCTAAACCGACCACCTGATTAAGCGTCAGGGTATAAAGGTCTGCCGCGTCAGCAATCAACTTTTGATCAACCAACTGATCGACTATCTTGTCGCCGAGTCCGTCGATATCCATCGCTTTACGCGAAGCAAAATGCTTGATCGCCTGCTTGCGCTGCGCCTCGCAGCGAACTCCGCCGCTGCAACGCGCAATGATTCCAGCTCCCTCGAACAATACTGCTGAGGCACAAATAGGACACTGTATGGGAAACTCATAGGCCACAGATTCCGCGGGTCGCGCCTGCAGTACCACCGACACGATCTGCGGAATTACGTCGCCCGCCCGGCGAACCACAACCGTATCGCCTACGCGAATCCCTAAACGTTCAATCTCTGCTCGATTATGTAAGGTCACGTTGGACACCGTCACCCCGCCTACAAACACTGGCTCGAGACGTGCAACAGGAGTGATCGCACCCGTGCGTCCAACTTGGGTGTTAATCTCATTCACTCGCGTGGTGCGTTCTTGGGCCGCAAACTTATGGGCCAACGCCCAACGTGGAGCTTTAGCGATGAAGCCAGCCGCGTGTTGCCAATCCAGACGATTAAGCTTGTACACGATGCCATCAATGTCGTAGCCCAAATCTGCGCGCCTCGCGCCCATGCGACGATAGTAGTCCAAACAACCCTCCACTCCCGACACTAATTCGATGATCGGACAAATGGGCAAACCGAGTTTAGCCAAAAAATCCAATGTGTCTAGGTGGGTTAGCGGGCGCTGCTCTTGGGCGTTGCTGTGCGCCATGTCCCCGTTAACCTCGAACACCCCTACCCCATAAATAAAAATATCTAAAGGCCGCTGAGCCGTAATGCGGCTATCAAGTTGGCGTAAAGATCCAGCCGCTGCATTACGCGGGTTAACATAGAGTTTCTTTTGGGCGGCCGCTTGGCGTTCATTTAGCTGTGCAAAGCCAGCGAGGGGCATAAACACTTCGCCGCGCACTTCCAATCGCGCAGGAGCACCCGAAGCCAAACGTAAAGGCAGGCTTTTGATGGTCTTAACGTTTTGCGTTATGTCCTCGCCAGTGCGACCATCACCACGCGTAGCGGCCTGCACTAACCGTCCGTGCTCATACACGATGCTCACCGCTAAACCGTCAAGTTTGGGTTCCGCCACATAATCTAAGACGTTACCACTAGGTTGATCAATTTGCTCGTGCAAACGTCGGTCAAACTCCTGAACGTCCTCGTCAGCGAAGCCATTACTGAGCGATAGCATCGGCATTTCGTGTTCAATTTGTTTGAAGTGCGGCAGAATGGCACCGCCCACCCGTTGCGACGGCGATTCAGGTGTTTGCAAAGCAGGATATTCGGCCTCCAACGCTAACAACTCTTGCATAAGTAGGTCGTAGTCGAAATCGCTAATCAACGGGGCATCGTCTCGATAGTACTGCCGATTATGCTGTTCGAGTTCAGTGGCTAACTCGGCATGACGTAGCGCCACCGCTTCGGGCAAATGGGAATTAGCGCTCATAACCGCCCTCTAAAACAGTTTCTTACTCACTGCATCGCCCGGCGTTATTCCAACTGCGCGTAACCCTGCGGCAATTTCGCTAACCTGCTTGAGGAGTGTATTCAGCGAACGTTGGGTAAGCGGACGACCAGTGCGATCGACGACCTTGCCCTCTAACCAAACGGCTAATTTATTCGCGTCATCGATCATTTCCTGAAACACTTGTTCGGGGCTGCTCGTCGCTGGCACATTCATCATAAACACCAGATCAAAAACATGGCCAGTGGTAACTTCCTTTAACCCTTGAGTGCGTTCGCCGTCACTACACGCCAAGCGATACATTAGCGAAAGATTATTACGCTCGCCAGTAGTACGCATAAACACGCCATTCGCGTCTGGCAACATGACTAGGTCACGTGCGCAACTTTCCACATCCGCTACCCTAAACCCTTCGCGAGACTTTGGCACAACATTTAAAACTGCCAACGAGTCAAACCGCATACCGATTTGATCGAGCTTGCGTGCCTGCACCAAAGCCGCGTCGATATCCATGGAAAACTCGAATGGAGCGTCATAACGAGTCGTAAACGCGAGCACCATTTGCTGAAAATCATGCGCTTCTTTGTTTGACATTGCGCCTTGCCGATCAGCCAGTTGAATCGACAAGCCCAAATCGACGAACTGGGCCGAAGGTTGCTCGTGTTCAATGTCGCACCACACATCTGTAAGCTGATTTAAGCCAAATAAGTGAATGGCTCGATGAAATTTATAATCGTATTCACGCAACAAACCCATAAGTTCGTGCTGTTCAAGCGGCGCTTTGATATTGATGCGAGCCACCAATTCGGTAGTGATGCCGGCCTTAGTGTCAGCGCCTTCGGGAATCTCAAGCGGCTCGTTGCTCAAAGTAACGGGTTCTACATCTTTCAAACTAGCATTCGGCACACTCGGCTTATTGCTAGCACGGGCGTTTGAATCGTGCTCTGCGCGGGGCGATGATTTACGAAAATCTTGCGCAACTCGCGCTCGCGTCGCACGCATCGCACGAGGGGTACTTTTAGCGCTACCGGCACGCGCTAAATCGAGTGCAGCTTGGAGGGGCTTTTTGGTTAATTCGCTCAGCTTGGCCGCCATACCACGCTGCGCCGCTACTCGAGCCATGAGTCGTGGTTCTACATCTAATTCTTTTAACCCCAACACTTCGTCATGCTCAGACTGTCTACGCCGCTGCTTAGCACGCTGATCCTCACCAGAGTCAGCAACTTGAGGTTCGCGCTTACCAGCAGCGCCTCTAACCGAGCGAGAGCCTTCAGCGTGCATAGTTGAAGAGCCTTCAGCTGATAGAGAGCCCTCAGCCGATAGAGAGCCGTCAGCCGATCGAGAACCTTCAGAGGGTGTAACAAAAGAATCGTCAGCGACAAAAGAAGCTTCATCTGCAAAACGACCATCGTCTGTCTCGTCATAGTCGTCATAATTGTCAGACCACGCCGATCCTCGCGAGCGAAGCCGCGACGCTTTAAACTTATTAACGCCTTTAGGATTAGCCTGCATCCACGAATAGGCCGCAATCCCCAAGCAGAGCAGGATGCCAATCAAT
>CAYGNS010000253.1:0-4604 GCA_964351295.1 uncultured Gammaproteobacteria bacterium | reverse complement strand
ATATTAGCGCCTTTCACATAATCAATTTGCTTGTTATTGCGCTCGATCTCGCCGTACCGCACGCAGTTTTGGTGAATATTGCCCATGATTTTGCGTAACCGGCCATCCAGCTCGTCGCGCTCCCACGACAAACGCATACTGTTTTGGGTCATTTCTAAGCCCGATACCGCCACACCACCCGCGTTAGCGGCCTTGCTAGGCGCAAACAATACGTTCGCATCTTGAAATGCATCAATTGCCGCTTTGTATGTAGGCATATTCGCGCCTTCGCAAACGGCAGAAATGCCATTTTTAATCATAAGCTTAGCGTCTTCTATATCAATTTCGTTTTGTGTGGCACACGGAAATGCAATATCGCCTTTAACACCCCATGGTCCTTTGTTTGCATGAAACTCAGCACTAAACTCGTCGGCATACGCCGAAATACGGCCGCGTTTAACGCCTTTTAACTCTTTAACAAAGGCTAGCTTATTAGCATCGATACCCTCTTTGTCGTAGATAAATCCAGATGAGTCAGACAATGTAACCACCTTAGCGCCCAGCTCGGTCGCCTTTTCGCAGGTGTATTGAGCAACATTACCAGAACCAGAAACAATGGCGATTTGGCCATCGAGTGAGCGACCGTGTTGCGTAAGCATGTCTTCGGCTAAATAAACACAGCCATAACCCGTGGCTTCGGTGCGTATTTGACTACCGCCAAACTCGAGGCCCTTACCCGTAAGAATGCCAACAAACTCGTTTTTAAGACGCTTGTACTGCCCAAACATATAGCTAATCTCACGCGCGCCAACACCAATATCGCCTGCAGGCACATCGGTATTAGGGCCAATATGACGAAACAACTCGGTCATAAAGGCTTGGCAAAACAGCATTACTTCACGATCTGACTTTCCCTGCGGATTAAAGTCTGCGCCCCCTTTACCGCCACCCATAGGCAATCCGGTAAGGCTGTTCTTAAAGGTTTGTTCAAAGGCTAAAAACTTGAGAATGCTGGCCGTTACATTTTTATGAAACCGTATTCCGCCTTTGTAGGGGCCAATCGAGTTGTTGCACTGAACTCGGTAACCACGATTAACCCGTACGTTACCCGCATCGTCTTCCCAAGCAACGCGAAAGCTAATAATGCGATCAGGCTCACACATCCGTTCCAAAATTTGCGCGTCCTTATATCGAGGCTTGTCTTCAATGTAAGGCAAAATAGTGGCGGCAACTTCTTCAACGGCTTGATGAAACTCAGTTTCGCCTGGATTGCGGCGTTCTAGACCCTGCATAAAGTCTTGTAAAGCTTGAGAGCTGTGTGACATAAAGTATTCCTCCGATGTGGCTTATTGTTAGATTTCACAATCTGTAAAATCGTTTTTTTATGTGCCCTTGCATTGCGCAAGAATCTAAGTCATCACAGTGTGAGCCGAAAAACACCACAAGTCGATCAAAAATGCGTCAGGAGCGTATTTTCTGCGCCGCAGGCGTCGCAAAGCGATGATGTGCAAGGATGCAACTATCGACCTAACTCATCCTCGATCACTAGAATAATTTCATTGGCCGCTTCCCTTAGCTGAATGTGTTCGCTGACGGCATAAGACTCATTCAATATTCGGGACGCAAGAAGATTTTCAAACATGGGATCACTCCATAAGTCAGCATAGCTAAGCGATTCAACCCGCTTTATCATTTCAGCCGTCTTCGAGTTAGATGTTCTTACCAAATTGCGAGTACGAATTTTACTGTTTAGATACGGCGCTAAGGTATTGGTAACGTCTGCGGAGTTGGCGATGTCGTCTTCGATCGTGTCAGCTACCTTACTTGGCCAAACGGCTAAAAGAGCGCGCAATTTCGGGTTTCCAATAATTTCGATGTCACCCGATGCAAATAGAGCATCGAGTGATCCGGAGCTTAAATTCAGTAATTCCCAGTTAAAAAACACCGCTCCCAACATCGCTTCAAGCGCCTCAGGCTCAATGCTCACTGCACTACCGTCTTTAAGCTCGAGCAGCTGGTGTGCCAAATCCATATACCGAGTGTGCTCGTCTGCGCTCGCCTCGATTCTGTCTCGGGTTTCCTTAAAATCGCTCAACAGGGACGTTAAAAAGGAATGCTCTTGTCGACGTTCTTTAAACGCATCCCAGTTCGCGTCAATGGCGAACGCGAGCAATATACTCAAGATTATGGTAGCGGACTCCGTCGCTGTTCGACGCCAAGATGCCTGCTTAGTACTCATCATTAAAACACCTTAGTTTTAAATAACTAACCGTTAGTAAAAGTCTTATTTAACTGCTGTCTAAGTGAGTAATTCGGTGTTTTTACGATGGCTGTCTAAGTTAGTTTAGAACATCAGAAGGGCAGCCCATAATTCACAATATGTCTGATTACTCAAGCACACCAATGCCAGACTCAGGTTGTGGCTCCGCTTCTTTGGCTTGATCTTTTAAAAGAACAATTGTGATTGGGGTAACAACATCTGGTGTAACGAGACTAAAGTCCAAGGTAAGATTACACATAGATTCTGTGTGCTCTGGTGCTGCATTGTATTTCACCCTAAATTGGTAAGTTGTATTGGGCTCCAAAACCATATCTCGCTTATTTACACTCTGGCTCCACGTTCCAGCTGCTCCACCGGAAACAACGTATTGACTCGGAGGGTTCATAAGTTGCCAACTCCCAACGAGGTTGACGCTGTACTGAGGGGCAGCAAACCAATCAGACTCTAGTTCGGTCAAGCTTATTGCCGCTAATGCAGTGGCGTTTAGCTGAACGGCGCTGCTGCCCGTTCTGTAAAACTCGGAATAACACCCATCACTTGCGATATTTGTACCCTCACCAATCGTTACTAATTGTCTCGGAGCATCGTCGCCTGCAAGTGGAACAACCACAACTTTGTTATTTTGCGCGCTCACTACGCCGACAAAACCAAGGCTCGTCAGGCTTAAGAACATTAATGCTATTAATCTCATTCTACATATCTCTTTGATGGGTGACTCAGTCTCACAACTATAAGGGATTGGCTTCATATAGCAATGATTCATAGCGTAGCAACTAGCGTTGGACTGAATTACCTTTTGATGCTCTGCACTTGAGGATAAACACTATCGCTGCATCAAATAGTGCGAGACTGGCTTCATTAGGAACTCCAAACGCCGCTATTCAGCGTATAGATTAACCAGTGAGACCCTTATTAGCGCCAACCTCAAGTTAACCCCTTAAGCATCTAATAGTTTGGCGCCCTCACCAAAAACCACACCGTTGCACTTCCTGCCGCTAGTCGCGTGTGTTCCTTTTGAATAAGTTAGTAAGACCTTTGTGTCTTTTACACCAACAGTTTACTGCGATATGTTCGACTCATTGGAAGCACTTCGCCAGAGAGCATCAGCAATTGCGCATCGCCATTATCAAGTGGAATGATTTCTTTGATCTGACTTAAATTGACAATGTGAGAGCGATGAATTCGCTTGAACTGTGAGCTATCAAGGCGCTGCTCAATGTTAGCCATCGTCTCACGCAAAGGATAGATCCGATTGCCGATGTAAAGGTTCATATAGTTGCCCGATGCTTCGATCCTCTCTACGTCCCTCACAGTAATAAGAAATTCACGCCCTAGCTTTTTAATTAACATTCGTTTTGGTTTGTTGATCGATCCTGGCTTAGTAGCGGTATCTGCCTCGCCTAACAGGCTAGCTTCTCCTTGCAGGCGAAGAAGAACATGTCGATATAGGTAAATGATTGACAATAAAAGAGCATAGGTTTGAAAATCTTTCAGGTACTCATAGCCAAACTGCTCGAGCAGGTCGCCAAAATAATAAGTACTGCCATTGAGTCGGTAAACTAAATGGCGCATCGCTAACATAATTCCAACGTGCAAGGCCGAAAATACGACACTAAAGAGTACATGCCTAGGCACGGAACGCGACCAATTAGTCCATTTGATCGGATGTCGGCGATCAAACCACAGAATCAACGGAATAAGCGCAAGCAAGGTTAAGATGCTCGTTGCCTTCCAGGTGATCAACTCCCAAGGTCTAAAATCCAGATTCAGCCGATTTGCATCAATGAGATCTATAGTCGTTTGGCTTAAAAAAATAATCACAAACAACAACACCCAAAGCCCAGCCTCTACTCGATGCCGAATGTTTAAGTAACGCTGTAAGTTTTTGTTATCGAACTCTGCCATTTACCAATAGTTTATTCTCTCGTTCATTGCATGGCTTGAGTAATTTCACCACTAACTAATGCGCTTTATCACTCATCCGAGGTATTTCATCACACTGTTGTTGAGTCTGCTTGCGTTGTAGCCTCCAATAAGAGTATCTGCTCCAGAAGCAAACCAAAACATTTCCTTAAAATGAACCCCATTGAACCCGGCATCAACCGACGGCATGACCTAGATGCCATTCGAGTATTCGCCTTTGTACTGCTCATTTTTTACCACATAAGCATGTTTTATGTGGAAGGCTGGGCTTGGCACATCAAAAGTGACTACCAGTACCAATGGGTTAAGTACCCAATGCTTCTGGTTAATCAATGGCGCATGCCATTATTGTTTTTGATCTCGGGCATTGTGACTAGCTTGCTGTTAAAAAAGCAAGGTCAGGCTTTATTTATAGCGAGCC
>CAYGNS010000252.1:0-4609 GCA_964351295.1 uncultured Gammaproteobacteria bacterium | reverse complement strand
GAATATCATCTTTTTGCCTGAAAATCCCTTGCGGGAATTTTGCGGGACTACATTACGCTACGTTTTAGCAAAACCAACTCTGGCTTTGTTTGGTCGCGCTCTGCAACACTATTTGCAGCCTTAATTAACTGAGTTAAATCAGCCGCTGAATAGTGTGTCGTGATTCTTCCTGAACGGTGGCCGAGCAAATCTTGACGATCTTCAAACGACACACCAGCTTCACGAAGCCGACTACCAAACGTATGTTTTAAATCATGCACACGAAACATGGGGAGCTTCGCTTTATTCCGCGCGTTTAACCACGCCGAGTTCATGATTCGCGTCACGGGTTTATCTTTGTACGTAAAAACATACTCAGGATTCACGCCGCGAACGTTTTCGATGACTGCTTGAGCCGTCTTATTCAAAACGACTAAACGATCATCACTGTTTTTGACAAAGCGACCTGGAATAACGAATAGTGATGTTTGCATCTGTGGCACTTGAACTTCCCAGTCCCACTTCAATTTACAAATTTCACCGTCTCGGCATCCGGTATGGACTCCAAAAGTAGCCATATCGGCTAAGTGTTCTTGCAAAAGCGAAAAGAACTGCTCTTGTTCAGACCAACTGAGCGGATAAGGCTTTCGCTTATCTCTATCAGGTAACAACCGAATTTTGATTGGATGCATAAGCCAAGTAAGCCCATATTCATCCACCCATTCTGTTGCCGCCAAATTCAAGATACGCCGAATCACCTTCAAACCGTGATTAATGGTTCCAGCTGCTGCGCCTTCTGCCTCACGGTGTTTGATCCTCGGTTGCAATGTCCCCATATGCATTCGATCCAGTCGTTCATTCCGAAACCAAGTCATCAGCCCTTTTAAGCGGCTAATATCATTGCGGAGACTTCGCTTGTGCGTATTCTCTTCAATGAACTTGATGGCGGCTTGTTCAAATGATCTAATTGGTCTCACCCCATAAACTGAGGCTTGACGGGTTTCTTCACTTATTCGAGCTAAATACTGTTCAGCTTCTGCTAAATTAGCCGTGCCAGTACTCTGGCAAATACGCCGCCCGTTTAAGTGTTTATCAATGTGCCAGATACCTCCTCGAAAGTAGAGCCCTGGCGTGCGTTTACGTCCCATAATTGTTCTCCTATGCGTTGTGCGGGACGCCCGTTACGTTTTTTATATTGGTCTGCAAAGGCATCCAAGTCAAGCCGATCAAACGCAATTCCTTGCACTCCGATACGGATTTCGGAAAGGTATGGCCTCACTTCTGAATTGAAGCGGTTTCTGTCAAATCCTAGATACAAAGGTGCATCTCTTAATCGGATAAATCGTGGAAGAATGTATCGAAATCCCATCAACTCAGCCTACAAGATAAATGTAACTGAGTGAACTTCAGGATATAGCAGTTAGTTTAAAAGTTTTACCATTTTATGATTAACAATTACCATTAGAACTACAATAAAATGATTTTTATCGGAAGTAGTTGGATCTAATAAACATAAATAAAGTGAAGGGAAATATGAAAAAGATGTTTAAGGAATGGTTTAGGTTCAGCAGAGTTTTACCTATGCTCACCGTATCAGGTGCCGGCCTTGCAATTGTTTTGGCTCTGTTAGGATTTGTGAAACTCACTTTTGCCGAAAGCATCATAATCGCTCTCTTAGCGCTTCTTGCAATCGACTCACTCGGTGAAAGAATAAGCGTTCTCGAAAAGCTAGAAGACCGACTAAGCCGACTGACAATCGGGCATGCTTTCAAACCAAGAAAAGAAATATTAACACCTATCGAGCACGGAAAGTATTCATCAAAAATTGACCTATTAGCATCCCATGCTGTTTCTGCGATTGCACCCTACATAAGCTTTTATAAGTCCAAGATGAGTAGCGGTTGCAAGCTAAGAATTATGCTCCTTGACCCAAAATCACCATCCCTCTTTTATTTAAATAGTTTAAAGGAAGATAGCTCTACAGAGATGTATATACACTCCTCACTCGAATTATTAAAAGAGCTCGTAAAAAGTAATTCACGTGGAAGCTGTGAAGTTAGACTTACAAAGATCTTACTTCCTTTTTCAATTTTTTCTGTCGACACTGATACCGATGAGGGGTCGATGATTGTGGAGTTTAGAGGATACAAAGTTTCAATAGATGATAGACCACATATCCACTTGACCGCCAATGACAGTTCATATTGGTACAACTATTACTGGCAGCAGTTTGAAAGGGCATGGACAGAAGCCACAATATGGGAACCGGAGTAGTGGCTCGCACTGATAGCAAGTTAAATAACTTTTTATTGATCGGTTTTGGGCCTCACGCCAGAAGGATCTATTACCCCATATTTGAAAGAGATGGGGTAGCATGGAACTCAAAAATCGCCGTAGCTGTTGATTTAATTTCTGAAAAACCTGAAATCGAAGGCTACCTTAAAGAGCATGGGACTCGCTCACTAGAAATGATATACCTACATCAAGATGATAGCGAATCAGAAAATTTAAGCGACAACACAACCAGCTTACTCAATAAGCTGGTGGAAAAACATTGCGTCGTAGGAGTGATTATTTCAACAGATCCTATAGCGCATATGCGCTATGCCAAATGGGCACTCGAAATTGGGCTCAACATTTTAATGGACAAGCCAGTTTCAGCAAGGACGGGAATAACTTCATCCTTAGCGGCGGCAGATCAAATCGCAAAAGACTTTAGTAATCTTGCATCAAAATACATTAGCTCGAAGCAAAGAAACCCACGCATCCTATTCAGCATGATGGCACAACGCCGTTATCATCCGGCATTCATAAAAATAAAGGAACTCATTCAAGAAGTTTTTCTTCGGACAAATTGTCCCGTAACATCGACTCATTCATTGCACAGCGACGGTCAATGGAGGTTTCCCAGCGAAATTATTGAACAGTCTTACCATACATATAATCAGGGGTATGGAAAATGTCTTCACTCTGGGTATCACTCGCTTGATATTATCCCTTGGTTACTCAGCGGAGCGGAAAAAGAAACTGCTGTTATAAATAATGCTGATGTTTTTACTAACTTCATTAAACCAAATAGTTTTTTAAATCACATAACAATGGATGATTACAGAAACCTATTTGCCAACTTTGACGAATTCAATCATTACTCCTCAAAGGAATTTATTGAAGAAACTGTCAATTATGGTGAAATTGATGCGTTTAATTCTGTCGTTTTCAAACATAACGATATACCGATTACTGTTTCAAGCATTAACCTACTACACAACGGTTGTGCGCAAAGAAACTGGGTAACAGCGGCTGGTCGAGATCTATATAAAGGAAATGGTAGGGTTCGGCATGAAACTCATTACATCACACAGGGCCCTTTTCAAGTAATTTCTTTTGAATCGTTTCAATCAAAAGAAATGAATCCAGAAATTCTAGATGGGTTATATGATATAGGGGGAGAGTATCATCTAAATATCAACGTGTTTAGAAATGACAAAATGTTCCCAGACTGGGAAAGTTACGAGAGTTTCACCATTACCGATATCGGCGTCAAAATTTTGGAAGGAAGTTCTAGAGGCCATCAAGAAGATGCAAGGCGTTCAGCCATCGAAGAATTTGTTCTCCACGCCACTGGTCATAAGGCCTTAACAATGCCGGTATCCGACCTTTTAGATCACAATCGAAGCGCAGCGATTACATCTGCCATATATAGATCTGAAGTTCTTAGGAAGTCTGCTGAAAATCCGTTGGTAAACATAAAACTATAATTTTATTGATGTTTGTGATTCTACCTGTAAAAACTAGGGCGCTAATGCGCCCTAGCCTTGTCCAAGTAAGCTGCTACATCCAGCCCTCGCCGGTTCTCAAGTACGTCACATCGCCAGCCCAGACTTCGTTTGGAGCTACCGGATTAAAGTTCTGATTCAGTAAGTCATCACTCACCGAGTCACTGTGCTTGCGCTTGGTGGTTACTGTAGTGGTCTAATGTTCTCGGACACATTATTAAGAGACAATATCAGTCAATTAATGAGGTGTCATGATGAGTCAGAAAAGAACGTATAAAAGGTATCCGAAAGAGTTTAAAGAAGAAGTGGTGTCGCTCGTGTTAGATCAAGGCTATTCAGTAGCCAAGGCGGCAGAATCAGTCGGTGTGAAGCCATCGTTGGTCTACGCATGGAAAGATAAGGTCGAATCTGATAAGGCGGCGCTAGCTTTGGATTCAAATGAACGAGATGAGCTTAGACGCTTACGTAAAGAAAACAAAGAATTGCGCCTGGAGAAAGAAATCCTAAAAAAGGCAAGCGCCTTCTTTGCGAAAGAGATGAAGTGAAGTTCGATTTCATTCGTCAGCGGAATGTCCAGACGATTAAATTGCACTTCTTGACGGTACAACGGCATTGCGTTGATGTATTTGTCGGTAATGATCTGCGCCAATGTGCCCGGGCTGGCAATACTGCCTGGAATCGGCTGGACTGGCGCTTTGGCGGAGTGAACGCCTTTCTTACACTGTGGGCATTGGTAGGTTTTACGCACATGACGGATAACTTGCACCGTCATCGGCACAAAATCGATCTGCTCAGAGATCTTCTGACCAATTGGCTGAAGGGTTGACTGACAGTGCTCGCACTGACAGGCATCA
>CAYGNS010000251.1:0-4611 GCA_964351295.1 uncultured Gammaproteobacteria bacterium | reverse complement strand
CTCTTGGTTTACTGCAGTGGCTTTAGGAGTTTTGTAGGTTAAGGGGTTGCGATGCACGCCATCAAGTCTAAACTCGTAATGTAAATGCGGGCCCGTGGCCAAACCCGTACTTCCGATGTAACCAATCACTTGTCCCTGCTTAACGCGAGCACCATTTTTAATGCCTTTGGCAAAGCCAGACATGTGCGCATAAAGCGTGCTAAAGCGTCCTGCGTGACTAACGATTACGGTGTTACCGTAGCCCCCTTTGGGTCCTGCATGAACAATTTTGCCATCGGCCGTGCTTCTAATAGGAGTGCCGCGTCCAGCTGCATAGTCTACGCCGTTGTGGGCTCGCCATGTTTTCAGAATAGGGTGTTTGCGTTGTCCAAAGCGTGATGATATGCGACTAAACTCAACGGGTGAGCGTAAAAAGGTGCCAAGCATACTTTCACCATTGGGAGCGAAGTAGCTTATTTCATCGTCGCCATTGTCAAATCGTAAGGCTCTATAGGTGTTACCTTGAGTGGTGAACTCGGCCGCGAGTAGCGCGCCATCGGCGATTTTTTCGCCTGCCAACATGAAGTCTTCATAAATCATATGGAACTCATCGCCGGCACGAATGTCTAAGACGAAGTCAATGTCCCAACCAAAAATTCTGACCATGTCCATAATGTGGGCGATGCTCACCCCGCTCTCCAGAGCCGCATCGTAAAGTGAACTCGTGATGATTCCCGATTTGCGCACTTGCACAATTTCGTATGCCAGCGGTACTTGTACAGCACTGTCAATGGTAGCGCCGTCCACCGTGACGATGAGCTTATCTAAGGCAGTGATTGGATAGACAATTTGCTTGAGCTCGTTACTCGCATCAAGATTGAACTCTATGGTCTTACCGATTGACAGTTTTGAAAGTGCTTTGGCCACCGGATCCTTACTGATCACAAATGGCAGGGTGCGATCAAACTCGTGCTTGCGGAATATGCGTTCTAGCGTGTCGCCTTTTTTAACTTCATAGGTTATTTGGTGCGCATAGGCCGTAGTTTGTGTAGGTGCTATGCTCGTCGTTGATGTTGGTACTTCCGATGTTGAGAGTTGTTCGCTCGCTTCGGCTGGCTTGAACAATTGCAGCGCCGTATGACTTGGTTCTTCACTAATAGGTGAGAAATCGCTTCGCGCGGCGCGCTCTAAGTTGGGGAAGTATTTTGTTAACGCTTCTACGCTCCAGTTATCATGATGGCCTATGCGAGAAGTGAGTGCGTGCGTTACCCAAGCAGCTGAACCAATAATAATGGCTGCTAGAATCCAATGGCGTGTATGTGTTTGTCTATAGCGATTCATAATGGGATGATTCCATTCTCCTATTTGAACTTTCTTGATTAGCTCGTTGGTGCGGATTGATTGCGTAAACCGCTAATCAATAATAGAAACGTGATTTTGCCTCTTCTGAAAAACGATGCAAGGCTTTGCGCTATTTAAAACTAAATATTAATAATTAAGCACGCGCACGTCCAAACCTGCTTAACCACAATGCGACATTATAATGATTGTGGCATTGGACGCAATTGAGGCTACAACAGAGCTTGATAAGCGTTAAAATACCGCGCTTGAATTCGGGGTTATACTCCATGACTAAGACTTTAACGAGACACCTGCTGTGACCGAACAATACTCTCAAAAAGTACGCGATGACTTCGCTGCATTAAGCCGTGGGGCAGATGAAATTATTCCGCAAGCCGAAATGTTGGCCAAGCTCGCGCTCGATCGACCATTGGAAATAAAAGCGGGCTTTGATCCAACGGCACCTGATCTACATTTGGGTCATACCGTGTTGATCAATAAGTTGCGACAGTTTCAAACACTCGGTCACCACGTCACCTTTCTCATTGGTGACTTTACTGGCCTGATTGGCGACCCTTCGGGAAAAAGTGCTACGCGACCGCCGCTTTCGCCCGATGAAATTAAAGCGAATGCCGAAACGTATCAAGCTCAGGTATTTAAGATATTAGATCCTGATATTACCCGAGTTCGGTTTAATTCAGAGTGGATGAGCCAGTTCAGCTCAGCTGACATGATCCGTCTTGCGGCCCGCCACACCGTAGCACGAATGCTCGAACGTGATGATTTTTCGAAGCGCTATGCCGCCAATCAGCCTATCGCCATCCACGAATTTTTGTATCCATTGGTGCAAGGTTACGATTCAGTTGCACTGCGCGCGGATGTGGAGCTTGGCGGAACCGATCAAAAGTTTAATCTGCTGGTGGGGCGCGAAATGCAAAAGGCCTATGATGTGCCACAGCAAGCAATTCTGACCGTACCAATATTAGAAGGGTTAGACGGTGTGCAAAAAATGTCTAAGTCACTTAATAATTACATCGGCATAACTGACGAACCCAATGATATGTTCGGAAAATTAATGTCGGTGTCGGATGAGTTAATGTGGCGTTACTTTGAGTTGCTGAGTTTTCGGCCCATGTCCGAGATTGAGGGCTTTGTTCAGCAGATAAAAGAAGGGCGAAACCCCCGCGATGTTAAATTTCTTTTATGCGAAGAAATTATCACAAGGTTTCACTCAAGCGCAGCGGCCGAATCTGCACTACAGGACTTTATTCAACGCTTTCAAAAAAACGCTATTCCCGATGATATGCCTGAGATTGTGTTTGACCTTGCAGAGCCACAACCGATAGCACACGTGCTCAAGCAAGCGCAAATGTGCGCAAGCACGTCCGAAGCTATGCGCATGGTGCAACAAGGTGCCGTTCGCTTGAACGGCGAAAAAATCGCTGATCCGCGGTTGCTCATTCACGAGTCTGAGCCCTTTGTTCTGCAAGTTGGCAAGCGCAAGTTTTGCCGCATTCGTCCACAATAGCGCCTAGACTTTCACCATCGCGTTATGCACCTTAATTTGAAATGAAAAAAGCACTCATCACGGGAATTACCGGCCAGGATGGTTCATATTTAGCTGAACTCTTGCTTGATAAGGGATACGAAGTGCATGGCATAAAGCGCCGAGCCTCGTCATTCAACACTGAACGTATCGACCATATCTACCAAGATCCGCACCGCCCAGATCCACGCCTGATATTACATTATGGTGATCTGACGGACAGCTCTAACCTGATTAGAGTGGTGCAGGAAGTGCAGCCAGATGAAGTCTATAATTTGGGCGCACAAAGTCATGTGGCCGTATCGTTCGAAGTTCCTGAGTATACGGCTGATGTGGATGCTTTGGGCGCGTTGCGTCTTCTCGAAGCGATTAGGTTTTTAAAACTTGAGACCAAAACGCGTTTTTATCAGGCGGCCACCTCCGAGTTGTATGGTTTGGTGCAAGCCGTACCGCAGACCGAGACCACGCCATTTTACCCGCGCTCGCCCTACGCAGTGGCCAAACTCTATGCCTATTGGATTACGGTCAACTACCGCGAATCGTATGGCATGTATGCGTGCAATGGAATTCTGTTTAATCATGAGTCACCGAGGCGCGGCGAAACGTTTGTTACGCGTAAAATCACACGCGGGTTGGCCGCAATCTCGCAAGGGGTTGAAAGTTGTTTGTATTTGGGCAACTTAAATGCGCTGCGCGATTGGGGGCATGCCAAGGATTATGTTTATATGCAGTGGTTAATGCTGCAACAAGAGCAAGCCGCTGATTATGTTATTGCCACCGGCAAGCAGATGTCAGTGCGTGAGTTTGTGCGTATTGCAGCGCAACAACTGGGTATTGAAATCGAGTTTTCGGGGCAGGGAGCCGCTGAGGTTGGTAGAGTTAAATCGGTCGATGGCAAACTGTCACCTGGTTTAACGGTTGGTGATACGGTGGTTCGAGTGGACCCCCGCTATTTCCGTCCGGCCGAAGTTGAGACACTTCTTGGTGACCCACAAAAGGCGATGCGGGAATTGGGTTGGCAACCCACCACATCTGTGGAGCAAATGTGTGCCGAAATGGTGGCCGCTGATTTACACGATGTGAAACGCGACATGCTGCTCAAAGAGCACGGTTATGGCGCTATGTCTGGGCAAGAGTCGTGATCGCGCGGTTGTGCCAAAGCTTGATCGAGACAAGAACGTGATGGCGAACAAGACAGGGAGCAACACCACTAGCCAACGAGCAAGAGTTTTTGTTGCGGGTCATACGGGCATGGTCGGCGCTGCGATAGTGCGCGAGTTAGAGCGTGATACAACCATTAAGCTCATTGTTGCTGACCGCGCCGAGTTGGATTTAAGCAATCAGGCGCAAGTAGATGCATTTTTTGCAGATCATCAGATTGATCAAGTTTACTTGGCAGCCGCAAAAGTAGGGGGCATCTATGCGAACGCGACCTACCCAGCCGACTTTTTGTATACCAATCTGATGATCCAGTGCAATGTAATGCAGGCGGCTAAGCGTTCAGGGGTGTCCCGTTTGTTGTTTTTGGGGTCGTCCTGTATTTACCCTAAGTTTGCCTCTCAGCCAATGCGCGAGGCGGATTTGTTAACGGGCGCGCTTGAACCATCGAACGAGGCCTATGCGCTTGCTAAGATAGCCGGCCTGAAGATGTGCGATGCGTACCACCGTCAGTTTGGGTTGGATTTTCGAGCGCTGATGCCAACCAATCTGTATGGACGCAACGACAATTTTCACGCTTCGAACAG
>CAYGNS010000250.1:4023-4621 GCA_964351295.1 uncultured Gammaproteobacteria bacterium | reverse complement strand
ACTTCATGTCGGTAGATGAACATGATCACGTCCGCGTCTTGCTCGATCGCGCCCGATTCACGCAGATCGGACATGACGGGCCGCTTGTTCGGGCGCTGCTCTAGACTACGGTTTAGCTGCGACAGCACCACCACTGGGCAATCAAGCTCCTTGGCGAGCCCTTTGAGAGATCTTGTTATATTTGAAATCTCAAGTGTGCGGTTTTCAGCTCCGCCACTTTCAGAGCCGCGCATGAGCTGTAGATAGTCGATCATTATCATGCCCAAACCATGTTCATGGTCGGCCGCCAGGCGTCGCGCACGACTGCGAACTTCCAACGGTGACAATGCGGGCGTATCGTCAATGTAGATACTCTTGGTGGACAACATACCCATTGCAGAAGTCAGTTTCGACCATTCGTCTGGCGCTACTTGCCCCGTACGTAAATTCGATTGATTAACACGGCTCAACGAAGCGAGCAAACGCGTGGCAAGTTGAGTGCCGGGCATTTCCATACTGAATACTGCCACGGGCAAATTTTGATCGATGGCGGCGAACTCTACTAAGTTCATCGCAAACGATGTCTTACCCATTGATGGTCGTCCCGCCACGATCACTA
>CAYGNS010000250.1:0-4013 GCA_964351295.1 uncultured Gammaproteobacteria bacterium | reverse complement strand
CGTTCAACAGCCAGCGCGAGCAATGTATTGATGCGCTTAAAGCCCACCTTAGCTTGATTATTATTGCGGGCAATCTCAAAAACAGCCGATTCCGCGAAATCGAGCACCTCGTCCGGTTCTCGACCATCGGGATGGTAAGCCATCTCAATAATATCGTTGGAACTCTCGATCAAGCGACGCAAAATGGCGCGCTCGCGAATAATTTTGGCGTAGGACTTTACATTACTGGTGTTAGGAGTGTTTTTAGCCAGTGTGCTCAGGTATGCCAAACCGCCAATCCGGTCTAGCTCGCTAAGTTGCGACAGCGACTCTGAGACGGTCACCACATCAACGGCATCGCCTTTTTCATTCAAATGGACAATCTGATCAAAGATCGCTTGATGATCCGAGCGGTAAAAATCCGTCTTTTGTAGCTCGCTTGTCACCTCCTCAATAACCCGTCGGTCGAGCATCATTGCGCCCAGCACTGACTGCTCAGCTTCGATCGCTTGAGGGGGTATTTTTAGGAGGTTTTCTTGTTTCGAAGATTTCCCTAACTTGACCATAGCCATGGCGTGTTGTTATGCGTAATTAAAAGAAAGCAAATGTATCATAAGGCCGTATGCGCCGCACGAGCTCATGTACTTAGGTTGGTTGCTCAGCGCATCTAAGTAGCGCTGCAACACTCTATATACTCAGTTCAGGTGCGATTAGGCAAAAAAAAAGCGAGATCCAAGCTAAGCTTGAGTCTCGCCTTTATTGCAAACCCTTGCGTACTATTCTGCGATGACCTTCACAACCACATCAACGCTCACTTCAGGGTGTAATATTACTTGCACAGAGTGCTCACCAATCATTTTGATCGGGCCGTCTGGTAATTGCACTTCAGATTTTAAAAGCTTGAAGCCCTTTGCGGTAAACGCATCGGCTACTTCGATTACGCTCACCGAACCAAACAATTTGCCTTCGTCGCTCGCACGCCCAGCAATCTCAACGGTTTGTCCAGACAACTCGCTAGCCCGTGCTTGGGCTGCTTGCAATCGGTCAGCCGAGGCTTTTTCAAGCTCAAGTCGACGTTCTTCAAACAATTTAATATTGGCTTCAGTGGCGACAGTCGCATAACCCTTCGGCACTAGGTAATTGCGCGCAAAGCCAGGCTTTACCGTAACTAGGTCTCCTAGATTGCCAAGATTCGCGATTCTTTCTAATAGGATAACTTGCATACTATTTCTCCTATTTATGGCTGTCTGTGTACGGAATCAAAGCAAGATACCGTGCGTTCTTGATCGCGGCAGCAAGCTGACGTTGAAAACGAGCAGCCGTACCGGTATTGCGACTAGGCATGATCTTTCCAGACTCAGAGACATAGGCCTTGATGGTCGTCAGATCTTTGTAGTCAATGTACGTGAAGCCTTCAGCAGTAAATTTGCAAAAGCGACGACGCTGTTGACGCATACCTGGGCGTCTTTTTTTAGGTGCATTACGTTTCATTATAGTACCTCCTCTTCATCGTCATCTTCGTCTAAATCATCATCGAGATCATCGTCAGACTCAGCGGCTTCTTCTGCATCAGCTTTAGCTTGAGCATCGGCTGCACGCGCAGCTTCGCGCTCTTGATCGCGCTCGCGCTCGGCTTCTACTTCGCGCATCATCGCAGACGGTTCGGTTTCAGCATGCTTAGTTTTAAGCACTAGGCTACGGATAATTGCATCGTTATAACGAAACAAATTTTCGATTTCGCGTAACGTTTCTTGATTAACCTCTACATTCATTAAAATGTAATGGGCTTTGTGAATTTTGTTGATCGGATACGCCAATTGACGTCGACCCCAATCTTCATAGCGGTGAACAGTTCCACCACCTTCAGCTATAACAGTTTTATAGCGGTCGGTCATTGCGGTGACCTGCTCGCTTTGATCTGGATGTACCAGATAAACGATCTCGTAATGTCTCATTCAGAGCTCCTCACGGTTTTTAGTCTCCCAGAAAATTTATCTGGTGAAACAAGGAGTTAGAGCAAATTTGCTCAAAAATAGATCGCAGTTTTAAGTACCTGCGAAAAACGAACGCGGATTCTAGCCGAAAGCATCTGAAACTGCAAAGGAATGCCGCTACAATTGCCACATTATCGAATCGGCCAAACACCTGCCCTGCTGCGCTCATATGTCACGCTATTCCCTCAAGTCAGAACTATCAGTCACCTCGATTGACAACGAATCTGTGCTGCTCGACACACAAACGGGCCAATACTACGGCCTTAACGAAGTGGGCACTCTCATCATAGACGGGCTACAGCGCAAACTGAGCTTGGCAGCCATTGAGGATCAGATTACTGCGAATTTCACGGTTTCGCAAAGCCAAGCACAGGCCGACATTCACACCCTCGTTGACGAACTCGTCACCGCCGGCCTACTAATTAGCGATAAGACGTCAACGCCGCAGTAAAATGGTCAAACGGATAAATAGCTGGCGCGCATTGGCCGTGTGCCGTACACAAGTCTTAAGCGCGTGATATGGCCAAGCTAGCCACTCCGTTCGCCCTCCGCGACTCGCTGAATCTCGAGCA
Organism: uncultured Gammaproteobacteria bacterium; assembly: GCA_964351295.1. Taxonomy (GTDB): domain Bacteria; phylum Pseudomonadota; class Gammaproteobacteria; order Arenicellales; family Arenicellaceae; genus Arenicella. The sequence goes on along the minus strand of CAYGNS010000250.1, from coordinate 1,468 downwards.
ATCTCGGCTTTTGCGAGTACTCGCAGAACATTACTTCGGCGATCAGTTCCACGCCGTGGAGCAGGCCAACGAAAGCACATCAACCCCACTCGCGGCCTCTGAACTGGCATTTCTGGAAAAACATGGCTTGCATCTTTTGTACAGTCATTTGCCCTTTACACGACAACAGGAAAAAAGCGACAACGTTCGCTTAGGGATCGTCGTTAACGATCTACAAACCAAGTCCCTGTCGCGGGTTTTGTTTGATTTTGCTCAAGCGGGCTTGCCCCCACCCATCGTTTTTAAAGGCTCGGCTTTGGGCCCGCTGGAATACGCACACGCCTGGCAGCGACCTAAATCAGACCACGACCTATTAATCCCCTACCGACAAAAACAAGCCTATCATCAAGCACTGATCGCGCAGGGCTTTGCCCACAACATTGGCAACGCAGGACATTACATAAGCTACCAAAACAGCTATGTAAAGAAGATAGGCGCGGCCGCCCACATTTGGATCGATTTGCATTGGCGAATTAGCAACCGTCAACTCTTTGCGCCAATGCTTGCTTATGCAGAGCTTGCACTGCAAGCACGACCCTTCCCGCGCGACGAGGAAAACTCTGAGGAAGTTGGTGCGATTGCGCTCGCCCCATCGCGCGCAGACTGCATCGTACTAGCCGCCCAACACATTATTGGCCACCATAGCCAAGACACACGTTTATTGTGGTTCTTCGACCTTTTGCTGCTGAGCTACAATTGCTCTGCATCAGACTTGCAAACGCTCCTAGCGCGTTGCGAGCAGTTGCGCGTTGCAGGAATTGTGCTGGCGACAATCGAGTACGCTGAAACGCTGTTTAAGCCCGTGTTGGGCGACACAACTCGCTCACAACTGCAGGCGCTTGCGGGCCAAGTAGAAGCCAGCCAGATACTGCTCAAACATCCCCACACGCGTGCACGCTTAATTTGGTGGGATCTGTGGGCGATCGCCACTTGGCGCGGCCGACTGCGATTTATTCGCGAGCACATATTCCCGCAACGAGCTTATATGCAGACGCGCTTTCCATCTCGTTGGCTTTGGATTAGTCACGTCAAGCGTTGGCTCGGTCAGTAAGTGCTGCCTAGCGATTGATTGCTCGATGGGCTCGACTAGTAGCTGCTGCAGCCGTGCAAATCATCCTAGCGTTTAAGCCAAAGCGGCTAAAGCCTTTCAAACAGGAACCCCAACCGCCTCAAGAATCGCGTTGCGCACGTCAGTTAATAACGCTCTATCACGCGGGTAAGCAAGCCGCCACATCGGCACGGCATTCGCCAATTGTGCGCTAAAGAGCGTGTGGCGCTGCAGTTCAATACTATTGAGTAGCTTAGCCCCAACTGAGTGGCGTACCACCTGTAACAAAGCGTCACGAGGAGGCTTCCGCTCAAGTGCAATCTGCGAGGCCGGAGAGGCTACCAGGCCCGGCATAGACGGCCTCTCAAGGGGCGCAGCCAG
>CAYGNS010000249.1:0-4628 GCA_964351295.1 uncultured Gammaproteobacteria bacterium | reverse complement strand
ATTCCGGAGTTTCGCAAGCAAGCGGGCTACAATGCTTATGTTGAAGGCTGGGCGTTGTATTCTGAAAAACTAGCCACCGAAATGCCTGGCACCTACGCCGATGTTTATTCTGACTTTGGCCGTTTAGGTAGCGAGATGTGGCGCGCCATTCGCCTAGTGGTAGACACTGGTATGCACAAAAAAGGCTGGTCGCAACAACAAGCCGTAGACTATTTTTCGGCCAATTCAGCAGCGCCCTTAGCGCAGGTTGAAGCCGAAGTGCGTCGTTACCTAGTAATTCCGGGGCAAGCGACGGGCTATAAGGTAGGCATGGTTGATATTCAGCGTTTACGCAAATTGGCGGAAGATGGCTTGGGCGAGAATTTTGATATTCGCGGCTTTCACGACGCCATTCTGGATGGTGGTGCGCTGCCGTTAGAGATGTTGGATCGCAAGATTAAGCAATACATCGAAGACACCAAAGCCGCCGCCACAGCACCACAAGCGGATTAATCCTGAGCAAAGAATAGCGGAGTAGTTGTAGATGAATTTGTGGCCGCGAGCAGCGGACGAAATAATTGGCGAGTCGTATATGCGCCGTTGGCATTTACGGCGCAAGCGCGGCGGCCACAATTTATATCTACACCGTTACGACGGCAGCGACGATGATCGTGCCTTGCACGATCATCCGTGGCGCAGCATTAGTATTCTGTTATGGGGGCGACTCTACGAAGTAACCCCTAACGGCACCAAACGCCTCTGGCTATTCCTACCCAAATACCGCAGCGCCAAATACGCGCATCGCTTAACGCTTAAAAGCAAGTACGCCATAACCTTGTTCTTCACGTTCCCCAAAGAACGCGAATGGGGCTTTCTATGCCCCAACGGCTGGGTACACTGGCAAGAATTCACCGACGCAACTGGCAAAAGAACGGGCGAAGGCTGCCCAGAGTAAACACAACCGTCTTCCCCGCGCACCTCACCGTCATTCCCGCCGTCTTCCTCGCGAAAGCGGGGACCCAGATCCATTGCCTAGCACATAGCTAAACTTTACACATGAACCCCACCGACGCGGGGGTGACGCTATTGCCCTACCCGAGCATGGCCATTAGAGCAGCGCGACATAACGGTGGGTGTCTAAATAGAGCCGCATCGGCATCGAGATCATTCCGAGGTATAAGCAAATCAAGAGTATAGTGGCGACGCTAGTGGCAATTTTAGTGACGTATTTTTAAATTTTACTTATGCAGGTATCTGATATATATATGAATAACTAAATATATTAGTGGCAGAATTTTGGTAAGAATATGACAGAGTCCGTAGGTTTAATAGAACCTCTATTGCCAAACGAGAACGTAGTAGCGCTAAACGATCTTGCTCTTGAGCTTGTAGCAAAAGCAAATAAGTTTGCCGGCACGCTTAATCTTGTGGTGGGCAAGTCCGTGGGAAATCTTGTGCGCTCAATGAATTGTTACTATTCAAACCTAATTGAAGGTCACGACACGACCCCTCGAGATATCGATAGGGCGTTGGCGGCAGAATATTCAACTGAGCCCGCAAAGCGAGCGCTGCAAAAAGAAGCCGTCGCGCATATCTCAGTGCAAAAGTTAATCGACGAGGGCAATGCCCCCGCGATTCATCCAATCTCATCAAACTATGGTCAGTGGCTCCACAAGGAGTTCTGTAGCCGTTTGCCAGACGAGTTGCTCTGGGTAGAAAACACAGACACACACGCTAAAGTGCGGCTGGTTCCGGGTAAGCATCGGGATGGTGCAGTGAGCGTTGGGCGACATATACCGCCGCGGCCAGAAAACTTGAGTAGGTTTTTGCAGCGTTTTGATGAGGCCTACAACCCCCAACGGCTCTCGGCGCTACAGAAAATTATTGCTATTGCGGCATCGCACCATCGTTATGCATGGATACATCCCTTTTTTGATGGCAATGGCCGTGTTGTGCGACTCATGTCTTACGCGGCTCTAAAGGAGATAAATGTAGGTAGCGAATTGTGGTCGGTGGCCAGAGGGCTTGCGCGCAGAAAGGGCGAATATCAACAATTATTACAAGCTGCCGATGGCTTGCGCCAAGGCGATATTGATGGGCGTGGCACTTTATCAGAGTCTGCATTGGTTGAATTTTGCGAGTTTTTCTTTCGTGTTTGTATCGATCAAGTAGAGTTCATGGGTCGCTTGCTCGACTTCAGAACGTTGTCTGAGCGCATAAAAATTCATGTAGAGGAAATGATTGCACTGAAGGAGCTACCCAAAGGCAGCTATGCGCTGCTGCGCGAAGCGCTTCTTGTTGGAGAGTTTGAGCGCGGTAAAGTTCAGGAGATTACGGGCTTAAAGGATCGTGTAGCCCGAGACATTCTATATGCCTTAATCAAAAAGGGGCTGTTAGTTTCAGACACGCCACGTGGGCCAGTCCGTCTAGGGTTTCCTATTGATGTTGTAGAACGCTGGTTCCCCTTGTTGTATCCGGCGACAAACTGATCAGAAAGGTCATCCCGCCGTCTTCCCCGCGAAAGCGGGGGACCCAGACCCATTACCTAGTACAAAGCTAAACCGTAAACATGGGCCCCCGCCTCGGCAACTGCTCCTGCGTTGCACTACTCGCTGCGTCCATGCAGCGATACGCGGGGGTGACGTTATTGACCTACGTGGGAATGACGATATTGTTCTACGTAAGAATGACGTTATTGCCTACGTGGGAATGACGGATTGTTGCTACTTCAAACCTCCCGCCTGCGCCGGAATAACTAAGTCAGCAGTTAAAGTCGCCCTTGGGTGTCTACAGGTGACCTTGTAGCCAGAATGAACTTATTCCAGCAGTAGCGAAACAATCAGTTTACAAACTAAAAATCACCGCTTTATTGTTTCCTATTGGAACAACAAACGTACTGTCTTCTGCCACGCCCTCAACGGCACCGATATCGCACGCGCCATCATCTCGCGCTTCGCCTCGCTGATCAAAGAGCTCGCAGTCGCTAACATTAGCCGCACCTAGCGCCGGGCTGTTGGGGGCGAGGGCGTGCGTTTTAGTTGGTCCGCCATTAAAGGTAAGGTTGGTGAGAATTGAGTTTAAGGTGATGCTATCACCGTCGGTTTGGTTACCAATGATGTCATACGCATCGGGTACAAAACCAACAAACGCAGCGGCGTTGTTAGCATGACTCGCATCGCCAAACAAATTGAAGCCATTGCTGTTGACCATAGCAGGGCTATAGTTATAGATCTCAGCAGCATACGTGCTGACATTCCCCGACACGATGCTGTTTTTAATTGTGACAGTACCTGACCCTTCTGCGTACAAGCCACCACCCGCATTACTCGCCGTATTACCCGTGATGGTGCTGTTATTTAAAGTGGCATTGCCCGAGTCGGTGCTAATACCCGCACCTTCACCAGCTAAATTGCCAGATAGTGTGCTGTTGGTAACGCTGGCAGAGCTAGAGCCCTGAATGCGCAATCCGCCGCCAAGATTGGCTGAATTACCCGACAATGTGCTGTTGGTAATATGAGCCATACTGCTGTTATCTAAGAACACGCCACCGCCTTGACTGGCGGTGTTGCCTGATACGGTGTTATTGGTAAGAGTGATGTTACTGGTGGCTTCCACATGCACCCCGCCACCTGTGTCGCTTGCCGAATTACCCGAGAGGGTGCTGTTGGTAAGACTAATGCTACTGTTTATACCAACATACAGGCCTGCGCCTTCTTCAGCCAGGTTGTTTGATACAGTGCTGTTTTCAAATGTCGCGCTAGCCATGTTCTTAATGCGAAGCCCACCGCCATAACGTGCCGAATTGCCCGTGATGCGGCTACCCATCACATGCATGATAGTGGCCGAGCGCCCATAAATACCGCCGCCAATAGAAGATGCAGAGTTGCCCGAAACCGTGCTATTCACCATCGTTACAGTGCTGCCATAGCGCGCGTACATTCCAGCGCCTATCACCGCCAAGTTGTTTAACAAGTTGGAATTAACCAAGGCCACGCTCGAGTCATAACTCGCCAAGATAGCGCCGCCTTGCGATGCTGAATTAGCCGATAACGTGCTGTTATTCAAAGTAAGCGTGCTTGTGTTCTCTAGATCAATGCCCCCATTGGTAATGGTTAGGCTATTGATGGTAACGGTTGAACTATTGATATCAAAAACACGACGATTGCCAACGCCCTGCACGGTTAGCGACCCATTGCCTTCTATGGTAACGTCATCATCAATACTGATCGCCGAGGCTAGGCTCAAGCTAATCGTGCTGCCAATATTGCCCGCAAACGTAACGGTGTCTGCGCCTTCAGAGCCCGCCGTACAAAGACTGCTACCTGACGCATTCGTGTTGGCCGATTGAATTGCCTGGCGTAATGTACACGCGCCACCTGGGTTGGAGTCGCCGGCATCGGTAACCATAATGGTAGCGGCATTAACTGGCAACACCATTGCTTGAACGATGGCTGCTGCTAAGCAAGTACGCGAAAAGTGATTCAATGGTGGCATGGTAATTTCCCTAATATTGGATGTTTGACAGGGGCTTAAAACAAGAAGGAATCTAATTTTTAATATGTAATGCAAAGCATCCTAAAACAAAAGTACCAGACTGACAATTAATAAGATTAGCGCCGAGGTGTGCTAGATAGGCATCAGCAGGCAGA
>CAYGNS010000248.1:2752-4635 GCA_964351295.1 uncultured Gammaproteobacteria bacterium | reverse complement strand
TATCAGAAAATATTAAAGTAGTCTCGGTAGTAGGACGCTTCTTAGAGCATGAGCGTGTATTCTATTTTGAAAATGACGGCGCAGACTCGGAGTTATTTCTCTCTAGCGCGGACCTTATGCCTCGAAATCTGCGCAACCGGATCGAACAATGCACGCCCATTGCCGATCCCACACTCAAAGCCACCATATTGCACGAACTCGAGTTGTATTTTCAAGATACCGTCGATGCATGGGAACTACAGCCAGACGGCAATTACCAACGACGTCAAGGTGACGAGGCGGCCAAGCCAAGGTCCGTACAAAACGAATTACTGGATTTTTACACTAAAAATTAACGAGGTTAGGCGGTCTAGAATTCTCAACATTTGCGTTTGGATGAGAGGCCAACGCTATTGCTTGACCGACGCTATTGAAAGTCGAGTTTTAAGCCTATTTGCTTAAGCCACGCTTGCTCTTGTTTTAGATCAGCTTCGGTCAACGGATTTTGCTCAAGCCAACCATAAGCAAATTTAAGTGCAACCGTTCGACCATCTACACTAATAATTACATCTTCTCCGCCGTGACCTACCCGTCCGCGATGAATGAGCACCGCCAGACGCAACAGCACCGCGATACGTTTAGCTGGCGTCACCAAGGTTGATGGCAAGTCTTCAAAAAGCCCGAGGGGAAATTTGCGCCGATGCCCACTGATCAAAGCACCTAACAGCAATTGATCGCGACGAGCAAAACCTGCCATATCGGCTTTGCCAACCAAATAGGCGCCGTGTTTATTGTAGCCATCGTGGCTAACCGATAAGCCAACCTCATGCAATTGCGCCGACCAACCAAGGATATCCTCGAACAAAAGTTCCTGAATATCCCAGATCGATGCTATTTGTCTGTATAGCGCCAAAGCGGTCTCGCGAACACGTTCGCCCTGTGCGGCATCCACATTCCATTTGATCAGCATAGCCTTAACTGTCGCATCCCGTACATCTTGTGGAGCATCCCTTCCAACCAAATCGTACAAGACGCCTTCACGCAGCGCGATATCTGACACAGTCATTTCTTTAAGTTCAAACAGCTCGAAGAGCGCGAGTACGATCGCTAAGCCACCCGCAAAAACGGGCACTCGATCACTGCTCAAGCCTGCCAACTGTAAACGTTCGACATGTCCCGCCGCAATGGCATGGTCTAGCAGGTGCTTCAAACCCTCTGCATGTAGACCGTCCTTAGACCAACCATTTTCAATGAGTACGGTCGCAATTGCTTTCATTGTGCCAGAGCAACCTATGGCTTGAGACCATCCCTGCAAGCGAAACTGACTTACCACAGGTTGAATAGCAAGTTCCGCGATCAGTTTGGCCTTATCAAAGCGCTTCTTCGTTAGCTTACCGTCGGCGAACACTTGATTAGACAGCACGACACAGCCAACCTCTAAGCTCTCTCGGCAATGCGACACGTCGCCCTTGCCAGCAATAATCTCGGTACTACCGCCGCCTATATCGATAACGAGGCGCGCTTCATCTTCATAGGTCGCCCATTTGGACACGCCCAAATACACCAGGCGCGCTTCTTCACGTCCAGCAATAATCTCGATACTGTGACCGAGTGCCCGCTCGGCACGCGCCATAAATCCGCTTTTAGCTTGTAAACGACGTAATGCATTGGTACCCACGGCACGCACATTGTGGCTTGGTATGCCGCGTAGCAATTGACTAAATCGCTCAAGGCACCGCAACGCGCGATCGGCCGTATCTTCATCAAGATGGTTACGACGATCCAACCCACCTGCGAGCCTGACCACCTCTCGCTGCCTATCCAAGACCGTAAACTCCCCATGTTGGTAAAGGGAAATGACCATATGAAAGCTGTTGGAACCCAAGTCTACGGCCGCATAACAG
>CAYGNS010000248.1:0-2742 GCA_964351295.1 uncultured Gammaproteobacteria bacterium | reverse complement strand
CACTAGGCTCACGACTCGTCAGCGCGTTAAACCTTTGTTCGACGGCGGACTCGGGACTCACCTGCGCAAATTGATCAACCACAGATGGCGGCTCGTTTACTACCATTTCTAGCTTTTGCTTAGAATTAGACATATTGACTTAAACTTAGACACAATTATTAATATTTACTCGATACGCGCTCATCGCGCGCTTTGCTACTCAGCGACCTTCTAGCTACCAGTATACGGATATTCTACTCTCAGCGCCCAGCTCACTCAAAAGTTCCATGTCGTCAATAGTGGTATGGAATAGCATTTCATTTTATCCACTCACTAAATTAACACCAATAGGCCAACACCTGTGCACTAGCGAGCGACGATCTCACCCAACACTCTTACTAGGCTGACTAAAACCCTACGCTATGTGAATAGAACAGATCAAAAACTCTTGTCTTTACGCACAACCTTCCTTAAAGTCCGTTTGCCCAAATTAAAATGAGTTGAGCCGACATAACTCGCACCCTGCACTACAACGGGGATGCCGGATGTTTGTATAAGTGACGCGCTACAATGGTGTCCTTTATCACTCCACCCTAATTGTCCGCAGGCAGAGCGAGTACTATTTGGTATTTAGCGCTGCTTAAAATGACACCACGAAGGGTATTTTGGTACACTAGCGCGCGCATGTTACACGATTGCGCTTCAGTCATATTAATCGCGTTCATTGGATTCACTTATTAGACTCATAAGTTAGACTTTATAGTGTCGATCGAGCAGCTCTAACCATGAGGCTCGAAGACACTCAGTACGACAGCCCCATCCATACCCAACGGATTATCCTAAAACATCTCCAGACCTTTGATTATGAGAAACCTTTCCTTGCTGCAAAAACTTACATCCAAATCTCTTTCTAGCACAGCTTTTATTAGCTTGGTGCTGTTAGCCGCTTTGAGCAATCAGGCCATAGCCGCAGATGTGGAGCGCGGCCAAGCGTTGGCACAGACGTGTCTAGGTTGTCATGGGGCTCCAGGGCTTCGCAATCCTGGTCCAGTATATGCGATCCCAATGATAGGCGGTCAGCATGCGTCCTATATTGTAAGCTCATTGAAAGATTATCAAAGTAAAGCGCGCGGGCATAAAACCATGCAGGCTCAAGCCAGCAATTTAAGCGAAACGGATATGCAAGACATCGCGGCATTTTTTGCTGCCATGGAAGGCAGTTCACGTCCAAGCTTAACAAACGCGCAAAGCGCTGCACGCGGTGAAGCAAAATCGGCCGTCTGCGCTAGCTGTCATGGTAAAACTGGGGATGGAGATAATGCCGCGTATCCAAAACTTGCGGGTCAATACGAGTCTTATTTGGAACAGGCACTTAAAGACTATCGTTCAGGCGACCGCAAAAACGCAATCATGGCGGGCTTCGCGGGCAATTTAACGATTGAAGATATTCGTGATCTTTCTGCCTGGTTTGCACAGCAAGACGGTGGATTGAGTGCACCTCACAGTAAGATTCTTAAATTCGTAGACTAACTGAATCTACTCAGTAGGATTGGCTGAGTCGAACGGACCAAGAGCCAATACTATCGAGCCCCACCGCGTTCCTCGCAGTGGGGCTTTTTTTTACGTTCAATTATGGACTAGCGCTTACTCAGTGTTGTGGAACCCTGTTCAAGAGCGAGCACACATTAATCCAGTCATTCTTGGTCAGCGGCTAAACTCGCGACTTAGTTGCATGGCTGCTTGTTGGCGATGAAAGCGCACATTTGACAATTGCTATGACTCGATTACACTCTCTACTTGTCGCAGCAAGCAAATCACCGCACGCGCTGAATGGAACACTTTGTTTGTTACACATGCACTTTTTTCAAGGAGTTTTCAATGAACCGATTTTTTAGTAAAAGCCTATCTATCGCATTTCTAGCTGCTTGCGTGTTAAGCGTAGCGGCCTCCGCACAAGCACAGATTGCTGCTGATTGTTCGCTACCCACTCAACCTATCGTTCCAGACGGCAATGTGGCGAGCATGGACGAACTGGTCGCCGCGCAAAAAGCCATTGGTGCGTATCAAGGTAAATTGGGTGAGTATCGAAATTGCTTACTCGAAGCAGAACAGCAGCTTGATTCCGAGTCTGAAGAACACGAAGTAAACCAAATGAAAATAACCCAGCTCTACGATGCGTCAGTAGATGCAGAAGCGGTTACGGCCGAGAAATTCAACCAATCGGTGCGTGCATACAATGCACGAAATCCAAAGTCGGAGGAATAGTTCTCCCTTTATTTTCTCCGTTGAGCAATAAAAAAGCAGCCAAGATCGGCTGCTTTTTTATTTAGAATTAGAACGGCACCAGTGCTAAGCGTGAAGTTGCTCTAACACTCGCGCATGTTCGTCAAGTAACGCCTTTGGAGTGCGTTCGCCATAAGAGCGCAAATATTCGCCAATGGCGTGCATCTCGCTTATCCATTGCTCTCGATCCACGCTCCGCAGAGCCGCCCAATCTTCATCGCGTAACGCCAGACTCTCCAGATTCAAACCTTGGTCAGTAGGTAAATATCCAATAGCCGACTCCACAGCATCGGCAGTGCCCTCACATCGACCAATAATCCACTCTAAAACTCGCATATTCTCCCCAAAGCCTGGCCATAGGAAACGCCCATCGGCATCTTGTCTAAACCAGTTAACATGAAAAATCTGGGGTAATTTAGTGGATCGCTCAGCGAAGCTGAGCCAATGCGACCAGTAATCAGCAAAGTTGTAGCCACAGAA
>CAYGNS010000247.1:0-4659 GCA_964351295.1 uncultured Gammaproteobacteria bacterium | reverse complement strand
TTTATATCCACTTTACTCCGCCCATCAATACCATTAATGGCCAAAAGCGTCGGCAGCGTTTCTAGCGGATTCAGGTCTTGTAGTGCTGCACTAACATCCGTTATGACCACTCGATAATCACTATCTGGCAACCCGGTAAACGAATAATCGCCATTGCCGTCAGTACTCGTAGTAGCAATGACTTGGTCGTTGGCATTGCCACACCCGTCGAGGCCACAATCGACCAAATTAAGCGTTACGGCTTGAAACTCGCCATCAATGAGTTCGTCATAACTGGCATTCAAATCCGCATCTGAATAAATGGTACCACTAATCCCTCCGAGCTCGGCACTTACGGTTGGAGCAAAACCAAAATCCAGATCGCCTATATAGTGATCACTATCGGAAAGCAAGTTAACTGGAAAGTAACGGTCTTTACCGAGTTGCATATTGGTGGGCTGGCTCGACACTAACGCCGACGGAATATCGTTCGGTTCGTACGTCACTTTCAACGCATTACTTAAATCCGACCCAGAAATACCGGTAATGATCCAACTACCATCTGCTTTAGTGGTGGTGCTTAACTGCACTTGATTATTCGCCGAGAGTACGGAAATGCCAACGCCGCCAATGGGCGCTTCGCCAGCATCATAAAAGCCATCATTGTCGAAATCTGTCCACACAAAACCCGCTAGAACTCCCGTGTTAGGATCGGGCTCATAACCTATATCAACCTCGGTTACCTGTTCGCCATCGGCAAGCGCTATAGGATCAGGATCTACGGTTAAGGTTAAAGCATCCGGCAGAGTGCCACTATTCGAAATAACTTCGATATCTGCATCTACCCTATAATTGCCCGCAAGCAACTCTGCGAACCGATACTCACCATTGGTGTCGGTAATTGCGGTTGCCAAATAATTGGCATGTACTGGATTACAAGAACCCACGAAAGCAGGCTCGTCAGAACACAAGTACACCTCTACGCCCGATAAGTTGGTCTCGCGATCATCGGCGACACCGTTAATAGTGTCTTCGTCAACAAACAACTCGCCACTAATCGAAGCCGTTGCTTCGTCCTTGATGTAACCAAAATCGATATCACCGACAGGCATACCCGTAATCGTTACCGGCAGCGCATCCAGACCACTCGTAAGATCGTAACCCGCCACCACACCAGCTTGGTCGGTTACCATCACAACGTACTCCCCATCGATTAAGCCTACAAAGGCATAGTCGCCATCAACATTTGTAGTAGTTGACGCGATCACCTGACCCAAAACACGCCCTTCATCGCCGCCGTCGTTAACGGTGTTGCTACCGTTCAGATCGAAACGGCCATTAATTATTTCTACACCGTGTACAAATCCATCGTCCTGCCCGTTGACTGCTCCGTCGCCATTAATGTCTAAACGACCGTTGATAACAGCATAACCCGCATAAATGCCGTCGTCATTTACATCGCTTATATCATCACCGGTTAAATCGATATGGCCATTGGCATCTACATAGTAGGTTGTAAATAGATCAAGCGTTACACCTGCAAAACCCGTTTCATCGTCTGTATTATTGGGTACGCCATCGTTACCATCTGGTTCCTCAACGCCATCTTTGTCACGATCTAAAAAGACCGTACCATCGACAGCATTAAGCGCATTATTCTGATAACCAAAATCTTGGTTAATAATGCTCTGGCCTAGCGGCATACTGACAACCGTACTGTGATTGTCGTTTCCATCTGGGTCTTGTGTATGCGTACCCGTTGGTCGGTCAGCCACCAGTATCTCCAGTACATATTCGCCTGGAGGCACAGCATCAAAACCATAACGACCATCTGCCCCCGTAACCGTATCAATAGCCACACCTACGCCCGCACCCAAATCAACAAAGCTTGGCGGCGTAAGCGTTACTACTACGCCCGCGATGCCCGGTTCTCCGTTGTCCTGCAATTCGCTCGCATCCGCATCACTCCAAACCGTGCCTACAATCGAACCCGGTCGGTTAAAACCAAATGTGGCCGTACCATCATCTCCAATCGTATCCAACAATAATGGATTACCTGTTGCCGACGCGGTGGTTAATGAACCGGCTATCGTTTCAGCACCGCCTGTACTGGTCGTTTCAACTAATTTGTCCAGCACATTATTACGATCACTAATTTGCAAAGTATAGTTGCTGCCTTCTGGCACACCCGAGAACGTTACGTCACCACTCGTATCCGTAGTGGCGGTTCCAACTACTTCTCCAGATGCGTTCAGTAGGTTGACCGTTACTCCAACAATACCGGGCTCGCCCCCATTTTGTGTACCATCGCCGTTTGAATCGAACCAAAGGCGATCGACAATCGTAAAGGTGCTAGCGCTATTAAAACCAAAATCAATATCTGACACCGTCGATCGCGCTGGATTCAAGGTAACCGGCGCACTTGTGTACGAGCCTGGGCTTTGCGGCCCTGCTGTTGGGCTAAAGCCAGACAGAATTGCGTTATTACTTACTTGCACCCAATAACCTGAATCAAATGGAATTGCGGTGAATAAATAATCGCCGTCGGGGCCCGACGTAGTGGTTGTTACCAAAGCGCCGGTCGAATCGTATAGCGAAAGCGTTGCACCGCCGATCCCTACTTCACCAAAATCCTGAACACCATTACCATTCGCATCGCTCCAAATTCGATCACCTATAACGCCGGTATTAGCGTCTGCAATGTAACCGAAATCTTGGCCCGACAACTCTTGACCATCCGTGAGCACTACATCCCGGATGGTTAAACCATAGGGGCCGGCCGTATTGATCAAATCATTTGGCAATGTTGTCGGCTCGACAAAAATTTGATAATTACCTGGTGGTAATTCATTAAAAGCATAATTCCCAAATTGATCGGTCAACACCGTCGGGCAATCAGCACCCGGCGTACAAACACCATCGCGTAACTCGACCTCTATATTCGTTAAACGAGTTTCAATAATGTCGTTAATCCCATCTTGGTCCTCGTCTAACCATACGGTTCCACTAACGTGACCGCTGTTATTTAACACCTGTGTACACACCGAACTCGTATTGTCTGCCAACGCTAGATCCGGTACCGCAGTGTTAACAGTGGCCGTATTGGCCAATGACCCCGCTCCACAAGCGACTGTTACATCTTCATCAGTATCCGTTCCGTCATCTGCAACATTGGGGAAATTAGAGCCACTCACAATTACAGAGTTGTTGATTACGCCGAACGACGAGCGATTACTAACATCCACGATGAAATCAATCGTTACGCTGCACCCCTCATCCATATCCCAAGTTCCCCAGCTCAACACCGAGCTTCCTAGGGCGGGGTCGGTAGTGGTAGTTCGGGTGCACGACCCCAAGGTAGAGATAGAACCTGAGCGATAAGTGAATCCAACAGGTAGAGTGCTGTCAATCTGAACATCAGTTGCGGTTTCATTGCCGCCGGTAACGGTATTGGTTACCACTAATTGATAATCGGCTGTGGAGGGCGGGTTGATTGTGCCGACGGTTGAACTATCTAAGTCAACCGTTACAACTAACGGGACAGGACGTAAGACCGTCGTTGCTGCGACGTACTCGTAATCGTTGTTATTGTAGAGGACATTATTAAACGTCGCGGTTCCTGTGTTACCAGCAGCTGCTTGGAACCTATCAGCCACGGCAAGCAACAGCCAGAACTGATCGTTAGGGTCGAGCGTATAACGTCGATCAACTCGTTCAGTGTGGTTGGCGGGCGGTACGGAGTTATTGCCCCATTTATGCGCGACTGATCGAACGACCATCGTATTTGTAACGGTACCGGTCGATACATTAGGGGCTACTGCATTGGAGTCGTCATCGCTCGCTGTACCATTGTGCGTCACAATTGGGTTGTTCGGGTCTACCCCAGAATATCGAATGATGGCGCCCACGCGAAACTCATTAGTTTCACCAATACCAAAAGTGTAGTTCGGTGCAGTGGTATCGGCTACCGTCGCAACCTTGTAGTAAACCGACAATCCAATATCATTATTGAAATCCTCATCCGACAATTCGGTCCAACCCGCAGGACCTGTGTCATTTTGGTTGTCGTCTAAAATACTCAAAGTAGCCAACAGTAAATCGTTTACTTGAATTCCGCTTGGCGCGGGAATCGTAAACGTGGCCCCACTGGATGCTTCCGCCGTAGCAGATGACTCAAAAGTGATTTGGGCCTGCGCTGTTTGCGCCAAAAGCATTAATAAGATAAACGCAATTCCATAATTTAGGATTGCGGTCAACTTCCGCAAAGATGTCGCGCCTTTGATTAGTCCACGCAGCAACCAGTGGATGTGTGCATAAGCGGCATCTGTTAGTGTTGTGCGCATCAGCTAATCCACCCGCGTGGTAATGACCACGGTCTTTGATTGGCTGGGAGCGAAGTCACCCATTTGACACGTCACATCTCCCGTATTGCCTGGTAAAGAACAGTTGCAAACCGCTAAATTACTGACTGTACAAGTGCCGCCACCATTGGAGTTTGTGGTCGAAATCCAAGTTAGCCCTGCCGGCAACGTATCTTCTAATTCGGCCGCGATTGCATTTGCACTTGGGTCCGTATTAGTCATCGTCAACGTATAAACCAGCTCTTGCCCGACGCGTACTGGGTCGGGACTGGCCTCTTTAACTATGTTTAGATCTGGCCTGTCGGGAGCACAAAACTCG
>CAYGNS010000246.1:4059-4678 GCA_964351295.1 uncultured Gammaproteobacteria bacterium | reverse complement strand
ATCATATCGTCGGTCATCATAGGCGAGCCCTTAACTTGCCTAACACGTCCATCAAGACGCATCATAATTTGATGGCCTGAGCGAATGTGAATATCCGAAGCGCGGAACTCTACCGCCGAGGACAAGATACTGGTCAGAAACTCAAGTGCTTCCTTTTGGCTTTGTGCAGCGGGCATGGGCGATCTTCTTGGTGGTAGACAGAAATAATACGGATGTTAGCAGTAATTTTGAGATGGCGGAGCGCGAACGCGCCAAACGATACTAGTGCTTGCACCTTTTTTAACATGTCGAGTGCTAGGCAGAGCGCTGAGCAACAACGGCTGCAAAACAATTCAACGCCCGGCCATTATCGATCTGCTCACGGGCTTTTTCAACAGCGCTAGGAAAGTCGAGCAAGGGATCTACCGAGGCCATTATATTGGCACTTGCGGCGAGTAAAGCATGTCGACAGGGGCTAACTTGCCCATTGAGTACAGCGACTCCGTGCTGATAGCAGCTGGCCGCTTGCGCGGGCATTGCTTGACTCGGATCTAGTGCGAGCGGCACAGGATCATTAGAATCGGCAGAATGTGCGGATTTATGTAGTTCAATCGTGGGTTGGCTTAAATTGGCATGATAC
>CAYGNS010000246.1:0-4049 GCA_964351295.1 uncultured Gammaproteobacteria bacterium | reverse complement strand
ACCGCGCAAACGGTTTGTGGCTGGCGATCATCAGCCCGCCTTCAATACCCTTATGCAAATGAATAAAGTCGTAACCCGCCTGCTGCGCAATGGCCGCATAAATCTCTGGATAGGCGCGGTGAACGTAGCCGATGGCAAGATGGTTCTGCCCCGTGCTGCGAACCGGTGCTAGCACCCGCTCAAATGTTGTAATGGCCGTGCGCTTAATGATTCTATTTCGCAACGCAATGAGTCGATGCAGTTGGGGCAGATAATCAGCTTGATCAATATAACTCCAACCATGGGTTTCTATGTCTTGCGCGACTCGCATTGGGTGTACTTGAAACCCAGCATGTCCTTCCAACACTTGTCGCGCCGTAACGCCAAATTTTGGCCCTACGCTTGCCACGCCGTGCATCACAACGCTATAACCGCACGCGGCCAGTACTGCCGGCACAAATGCCGACAAAGTTAGCGTGCGCGAGTAACCATCAAAAGGGTCCACGAGCGTAATGAGGTTGGGGGTGTTAACACGTTGGGGGGTTATACAAAACTGCGCGGCCTGAGTAAATCCACGCATCTCCTGCTCACTTTCGCGCTTCATACGCAAGGCAATGAGCACCACGGCAACTTGCACTGGATCTAACTCATGCTCAAGAATTCCCTGCATTAAAAGCTGAGCATGCGCAAAGTCAAGATCACGTCCTCGCTCTGGGCCAACCGCGACGGCTTGAATGGCGGTACGAATTGCGTTATCAATTTCCGAAATCATAGGTCTTTTACAGGATTAAACGAGCTCGCGCCAGCTGAGGATTAAGTATTAGCGTATGCTTTATACAGCGCAACGATTATCATAACTAAGTTGAAACCTGCACACTAATCGCATGCAAAACTACCCTATTTTCATGGACCTTCGCGACCAAGCTTGCTTGGTGGTTGGAGCCGGCCCGGTCGCGCTGCGCAAGATTCGCTTGCAAAGTGCCGCGGGGGCAAGAATCACTGTGATTGCCCCAACGATGTGCGCCGAAATAGAAACGGAGTTTGGCCAATCGATACGCTATCTTCAACGCAGCTTTACCGAGAGCGATGTACACGGCTACCGCTTGATTACCGCCGCCACTAATGACGCGGCCGTTAATCGACAGATCTCGGAGTTGGCGCAGCGTATCAACGTGCCGGTTAATGTGGTGGACCAGCCCGATCTCTGCAGTTTTATCACTCCCTCGATCATTGATCGATCACCCGTGATTGTGGCGATTTCAACGGGTGGCAGTGCACCCGTGTTGGCGCGCATGCTACGAACCAAGCTCGAGGCTTTAATTCCGGCCAGTTATGGCTTTTTAGCGGCGAGCATGCAACGTTTTAGACTACGCCTTAAAGAAGTAGCAATAGAAGAGACGGCGCGTAAACGCTTCTGGGAAGCCATTGTATCGGGGCCGATTGCCGAACTTTTTTTCAGTGGTCGACACAGTGAAGGCGAAGCGCAGCTCGAAGCCGCCATAGAGCAGCTCGCGCGAGGCGAAGCCAGCGATTCAGGTGGTGAAGTATGGTTGGTCGGTGCTGGGCCCGGTGACCCAGATTTACTTACATTTAGAGCCTTGCGGCTTATGCAAAGTGCTGACGTGGTGCTGTACGATCGGCTGGTTAGCCCTGAGATTCTGGCGTTAACGCGGCGCGACGCCGAACGAATCTATGTAGGCAAGCGCCGCGCTGACCACAGCGTTCCGCAACCTAAAATTAACGAGCTCTTAGTCACACTCGCCCAAGAAGGGCACAAAGTGCTGCGGCTTAAAGGCGGTGACCCGTTTATCTTTGGGCGGGGCGGCGAGGAATTAGAAAAAGTCAGCGATGCCGGAATCCCCTTTCAAATTGTGCCCGGAATTAGCGCGGCCAATGGCTGTGCGAGCTATGCTGGCATTCCCCTCACTCATCGCGACCATGCACAATCCTGCGTGTTTGTAACGGGGCATTTAAAAAATGGAAGTATTGATCTAAATTGGCAACAACTCGTCCAACCCATGCAAACGGTAGTGGTGTATATGGGTTTGGTCGGTTTGGAGCATCTCTGCCGCATGCTCATCCAACACGGCTTGCCCGCAACCACACCCATCGCCTTAATCGAGCAAGGCACCACCCAAGCTCAACGAGTTTTTACGGGTACGCTGGCGACATTGCCTGAAACCATTGCTCAACAGGCGATACAAGCACCTACGCTGATAATCGTGGGTTCGGTCGTGAGCTTGCGCAAGCAGTTACTATGGTTCGAGCCCCACGCAACTCCATCTACTTAATGCTCGTGATGGAATCCGGTTACTGCGCTGCGGCAAGTAAATTAATCCGATGGGATCATCGGCGCGCCCACCATTCTAGAGTTGCGGGTCCGCAAGTTGGCTTGCACCTTGGAAACCGCCCGTTCGCGCCAGATTATGATAATACCGCTCAGAATTGTGATGGCAGAACCGACTAACACCCAACCATCGACCGTTTCGCCAAAAAATACATAGCCCAACAAAATGGCCCACACTATTTGGCTGTATTGCATGGGGCCTACAAAGGCCGCTGGGGCCATATGATAGCCCCTTAAGACAAAGTATTGACCGAGCAGGCCCAGTACGCCAATTAGAAACATCGTTGCTAGGTCGGTAAACGGCATCGCTTGATACACAAAATACAAGGCCGCCCCGGTAACCAAAATATTCGCCAGCAGCGGAAACAATATCATCGTGGCCATGTTCTCGGTTGAAGTGATCTTACGCGATATAACCGACGACGCCGCGCCACAAAAGGCGCTCGCAAACGCCGCGAGATGGCCGATACTGATAGAGCTGGGCGAGGGACGCAGTACCACCAAAACGCCCACCAAACCTAGTACGATAGCAAACCAACGAACCAAGGCGATATGCTCGTTCAGAAACCATATCGCTAAGACTGAAATGATGAGCGGCGTGCAAAACAGTAGTACATAGGCTTCCACCATAGGAAGTTTAGTAAACGCAAAAAACCCTAAGCAAAGTGCCGCAACGTGCAATGCTGCCCGCAGGGTCAGCAAACCAGGATTGTGCGGTTTGAGCGACACAGGTTTGCCTTCGATAATGCGCGCAATAGAGAACGGCACATAACCAAAAAGCGTGGCGAAAAACACGATCTGCAACACATTGTAATCGTGCAGAGATTTGACGAGGGCGTCGTGTGTGGAATAAATCGCAAAGCCTAGTAACGCAAACGAGATACCGGGGATTATGGTCTGCGTGGATAGATTGGCGTGTGTACTCATGGCTGTGTGCTAATGGCAGTTAGTGGTGGTTCTGAGCGGAAAATGCTGCGATTAATGAAGTTCCACCCCGAGGATATCTTACTCGCGACGATCGCTCAAAGCGGTACTCATGCTTTAGTGAATATATATCCGCCAGTTCAGGCTATAAGTAATGACGGCTCATGATTGAGCGCGGTGTAACATCCCGCTAGCAGAGCACGCGATCCGCATAATTAACTGGACACCTCGGGACAATAAAAAAACCTCGCCGGAGCGAGGTTCTTTTGCAGCATCACATACGATGCCAGCACTCAATAATCGTCGAAGCAATGGATTACATTACGTTACCCAGACTCACGCGTGACGGCTGTCTAAGATACCGCTTCGATAGATACGTGCTTGCGGTTGTTCGAACCTTTTGTCTCGAACTTCACAGTGCCTGTCTCTAGCGCAAACAAGGTGAAATCGCGGCCCATGCCCACATTCGGGCCAGGATGAAAGGTGCTGCCACGTTGGCGAACCAAGATGCTACCAGCGTTAACAAGCTGACCAGCATAACGTTTTACGCCTAAACGTTTTGAATTTGAGTCGCGACCGTTACGCGAACTACCACCCGCTTTCTTATGTGCCATGAGATTGTCTCCTATCTACAAATTATGTCGATTTGAATGAGTTGAGGTAAAGATTATTTCGCCGCTTTAAGCAGCTCTTTAGCTTGTTTAACCCACTCTTCGCGCTCAATGCGCCCCTTAAAATTAAGTTCAGCATCAACGCGCTCGATGTCTTGCGCGGTAAAGTCAGCAACTTGTTGCAAGGT
>CAYGNS010000245.1:0-4679 GCA_964351295.1 uncultured Gammaproteobacteria bacterium | reverse complement strand
TACGTGTTTTACAGTCCCGTCAATTTATGACGTGGGAGCATAGCTACCCCGATCGTACTGTGACCCTTAATGTTAGATTGATTGACTCCTACGAGGGACAACCCTATGCCCGCGAAGGCCAAGCGCTTAAGTGGGTAAGCTTGGATGAGATTGCCCTGTTGGATTTCTTGGCGGGTAATCAGGCGATCATCGAGAAGCTAAAATTGTTTGTTTCGGGCTAGCGAGTTCGAACTAAGCGGACAGTTTAAGGTATGGTTTAAGCTGATTCGTGATCGTGGTTAGCTAGACCTAGATAGCACTCGTGCAGTTTTTCAACCGCTCGGTGCACATCTTCGAGCGATCCATCGTTGGCAATTACATCATCGGCAAACGCCACCCGTTGTTCGTCGGTTAGTTGCGTCGCCATAATTCTTTTTACCTCCGCCCTACTTAATTGCGAGCGCTGCATTACGCGTTGAGTGCGAGTGTCCGCGTCACACGTAACGGCAATGACTCGATGCATAATCTCTAAAAAAGGCGAACTGGCGGTCAGTAGGGGTACAACTACGAGACAGTATGGGTAACGCACCTCAGTAATTTGTCGCAGGGTCTCGTCGCGAATAGCAGGGTGGGTAATGGCATCCAGCGTAGCCTTGCTCTGCGTGCTCGCAAAGGCCAATTCCCGCAATCGCGCGCGATCCAGAGTAGCGTCCGCAAGCAGAATAGATGTGCCAAACGCCTTTACGAGTTGCTGTAACGCGGGCTGGCCGGGCTGTACAACTTGTCGGGCTATCACGTCGGTGTCAATCACTGGCACCCCCAAAGAATCAAAGTGATCCGACGCAACGGTTTTGCCGCTACCAATTCCGCCTGTGAGCCCTATAACCAGACTGGTCACGGAACGCATCGTGCGGCTTGCGGGTTAAATTTGATGTGCCCAAGCATTGGCTTAAAGCCCCATAAACTGTAAATAAGCCGTGTTTATTTCGCTACCCCAGAGCAGCGCACACCAACCGGCGATGGCGATATAAGGACCAAAGGGAATGGTCATTTGCGCGGTGGTTCTCTTTAGCGCGATCAAGCTAATACCGATTACGCTACCGAGCAAAGTTGATATTAAAATTATCTGCGGCAGATACTCCAAGCCCAACCATGCACCGAATAGCGCCATGAGCTTAAAATCGCCATGGCCCATTCCCTCTTTGCCTGTGAGCAGTTTAAACAGATGAAACACGCTCCAAAAAGCCAGATAGCCGAAAATGGCGCCCAGTATCGCGCTGCTCGGAGTCGCGAACAGTGGTACCAGACTTAATCCGAGGCCCAGCCAGGTGAGTGGCAACACAATATCGTCGGGCAGCAATTGATGATCTATGTCGATGAAGCTCAAGGCGATGAGTGCCCACGTTAATAGCAATGCAGCGCCGCCTTGCCACGTTAGTCCAAAATGGTAAATTACGAGCGCACTAAGCACAGCCGTTAATAGTTCTACCAAGGGGTAGCGCCAAGAGATGGGTGCTTTGCACGTTGCACATCGCGCGCGCAAGGCTAAAAAGCTTAGCAATGGGATGTTGTGCCAAGGCTTAATGGGGCTTTTACAGTGTGTGCAATGCGAGGCCGGGAATACCAAGCCAGCAGGGGCTTGTTCGGGATAGGGCGTTTTATTGAGCCACTCGAAGGATTGCGCCGACCATTCAAACTGCATCCTTATGGGCAGGCGATAGATCACCACATTTAGGAAACTGCCCGTGAGAAGTCCGAGAACAAAGGCAAACCCTACATGCCACGTACTCGGAAGCGTGGCAAATTGCGCTAAAACGTCGGGCATCTGTAGTTTAGAATACCGAAGCCATTTTAAAGATTGGCATGTACATCGCTAAAACCATGGTGCCAATGATTATTCCCAGCACTACAATCATCAGCGGTTCAATCAAGCTGCTCATGGCGTCTACGGCATCGTCTACTTCGCGCTCATAAAAGTCAGCGACTTTGTCGAGCATTACTTCTAGCTCGCCCGACTCTTCACCGCTGGCCACCATCTGCAACATCATATTCGGGAACACACTAGTGTTCGCCATTGCTGCTTCTAAGCTACGACCCGTGCTGATTTCGTTCTTAACTTCGCTTACCGCACGTTGGTAAACACGGTTGCCGGTCGCGGCCCCGACCGTGTTCATACCGTCGACTAAAGGCACGCCTGCACTAAAGATGATTCCGAGCGTGCGCGAGAAACGCGCGAGAGCAGACTTTTTAACAATAATTCCAAAAATGGGTAATCGCAACAGAATGCGGTCCATGGTGTACTGCATCTTGCTCGAACGCTTATAAAAATATGCAAAGGTGTACGCACCCGCTACAGCGATCCCTAAAAAGATATACCAATTGTTCTGCATCCAGTGTGACAGATCCACGATCACACGTGTGAGTGTGGGTAAGTCCGCACCGACGCCCTGAAAGAGGTCTTCAAAAGTCGGGATCACAAATAAGAGTAATAAGATCGATACGATTAACGCTATTACGAGCACTACTATGGGGTACATCAATGCTGAGCGTACTTTGCTTTTAAGGGCTTCGATTTTCTCGTTATAGGTGGCCACTCGGTCGAGCATTACATCGAGCTTACCCGACTCTTCACCGGCTTCCGTCAAGCTCACAAATAAACGATTAAAGTATTGTGGGTGCTTGGATAAAGCGACGCTTAATGGGGAACCTGACTCAACTTCGCGGCTAATTTCTAGCATCAACTTTTCCATTGCAGCGCTTTCGTGGCCCTTACCGATGGCGCGTACAGTCTGAGCAATGGGAATGCCGGCGCCAATCATGGTGGCCATCTGGCGCGAAGCAAAGCTGATATCAACCGTTTTGATTGATTTGGTGAGCGAGAATAGTGGCGTGGGTTTGCGCTTTAATTTGGTAACGCGAATGCCACGTTGGCGTAAGATGGCCTTAGCTTGCGAGAGCGCGGGCGCTTCGACTTCGCCGCCAATCGGTTGGCGCTTATCGTTAACACCTTCGTACGCAAATGCGAATACTTTTTGGGTTTTCTTAGTAGCCATGGCGAAATTCTAGCATGTTCCGAATTTAAAAAGGCACCAGAAAAATCACGTTTTCTAGCGAGCGCTTGTTCGCAAAGGGGCCGCGACGTATATTTTGGCCAGCTGCATCGTCACTCAGAACGCACGGTCACGCCAACCTTATACGTTAGTCACGCGCTCAATTTCAGTTACCGATGTAATGCCTTCTAGAATTTTTCGCATGCCCGCTTGTCGCAAATCCATAACACCGTCTTCCAAGGCGGCGCGTTCAATATCTTTTTCTGTACACCCTTGCATTATTAGCTCTTTCATTTTCTTGCTGAGCTGCATCACTTGGAATAAACCAATACGTCCCTTGTAGCCTAAGGTGCATTTGGGGCATCCGTCTAGATTGGGGTCATAAATAGTATTTTGTTTAAGCTGCTCTTGAGTAAAACCAAACTCGAGTAACGTGCCTTCGAGGATTTCAGTCGGCTTTTTACAACTCTTGCACAAAGTACGTGCAAGGCGCTGCGCCACAATAAGGCTGACCGCAGACGCCACGTTAAAAGCGGGCACCCCCATATTCAAAAGTCGAGTCAAGGTGGCGGGGGCGTCGTTGGTATGCAAGGTGGAGAATACCATATGGCCCGTTTGTGAAGCCTTAATGGCAATCTCGGCGGTTTCCAAATCGCGGATCTCCCCGAGCATGATCACGTCGGGATCTTGCCGCAAAAAGGCGCGCAACGCGCTGGCAAAGTTAAGATTGGCGCGTTCATTAATATTAACTTGCGTGATGCCAGGCAACTGGATCTCAACGGGGTCTTCTACTGTAGAGATATTCTTAGTAGGGTCGTTGATTTTATTGAGCGCTGAATATAGCGTGACCGTTTTACCACTTCCTGTAGGGCCGGTAATCAGCACCATGCCGTAAGGATGGTTTATCACACTTGTGTACAGTTTTAGCTGCTCGGGCGTAAAGCCCAGAATATTCAAATCGAGCGTGGCGGAGCTCGAATCCAATATCCGCATCACGACTTTTTCGCCATACACGGTGGGTAGCGTATTCACACGAAAGTCGTACGACTTATTTTGCGAGATTTTAAGCTTTACGCGACCATCTTGCGGCGCGCGACGCTCGGCGATGTCGAGCTTAGAAATAATTTTGATACGCGCAATAATTCGCGGTGCCAAATTTATGGGCTGCGAAGTAATGTTGTGCAATATGCCGTCAATACGAAAACGGATGCGTAATTCGTATTCGAAGGGCTCGATATGAA
This sequence comes from uncultured Gammaproteobacteria bacterium, assembly GCA_964351295.1. Lineage (GTDB taxonomy): Bacteria > Pseudomonadota > Gammaproteobacteria > Arenicellales > Arenicellaceae > Arenicella. The sequence goes on along the minus strand of CAYGNS010000245.1, from coordinate 409 downwards.
TATCGGATGCGCCGCGGCTAATGGCATCTACGAGCACTTTGTTAACGTATTTAACAATAGGTGCTTCGTTGGGGTCAAAACCAACGGGATCTTCGTCTTCTTCGTCTTCTTCTGCTAAATCAAGGTCAATATCCGTGTCGCCTAAGTACTCTTCAAGCGAGCCGCCCTGCGCTTCTTGCAGTACCACTGTCGCAGCGGCCAATTGTTGCCAATTTGCAATAATGGGTACGAGCTGCAAGCCCGTGGCAAACTGAATCTCCTCTAATGCACTGTTGTCGGTGGGGTCGGCAATCGCCACAACCAGCTTCTGTCCCTTTTTTGCGATGGGCAATACAAAGTGGCTCTCCATGAGTGTTACATTAATCAATGGGGCCGGCAAGTCTGTGTCTGCGCTCCGACGGCGTGCGGG
>CAYGNS010000244.1:0-4687 GCA_964351295.1 uncultured Gammaproteobacteria bacterium | reverse complement strand
TTGTTCTATCGCCCGTTTGCATTTGCGCACCAAGGTATCTACCGCCGCGTCTTGAAATGCCCACGCGATGTCCGCCACCGTTTGTGGGTCGAGTGCGTTTTGTTGCACCGTGGTGAGCGCAAAGGTCTTGAGTCCGCTAAAACTAAAATCCAACCCTGGGCGGTCTAGCATCGGCCGCGGAAACGTAAAGCGGCTGGGGTCTCCTGACTTGGCTCGCTGTGCAATGGCCGGTCCACCTGGATACCCTAAGCCCAACAATTTTGCGGTTTTGTCGAACGCCTCACCCACCGCATCGTCGAGTGTTTGACCTAAAATTTTATATTCCCCCACACCTTGGACTTCCGCCAATAAGGTATGCCCCCCCGAAACCAGCAGCGCGATAAACGGAAAAGCCGGGGCGTGCTCTTCGAGCATCGGTGCAAGCATATGACCCTCCATATGATGTACTCCGATGCTCGGCACATTCCACGCAAACGCTAAGCCCTTGGCAATGGCGCTGCCGGCCAACAAAGCACCCGCCAAACCAGGACCTGAGGTATACGCCACGGCGTCCACACTCGACGGCTCTGCTTGGGCACGTTGCATAACCACTTCGACCAAAGGAATAACTTTACGGATATGATCGCGTGCGGCCAACTCAGGCACCACGCCACCGTAACGTTTATGGGTTTCGATTTGTGAATAAAGCGCGTGTGCAAGTAACCCTTGTTCTGAGTCGTACAAGGCAATACCAGTGTCATCACAAGAGGTTTCAATACCTAATACACGCATTTTGAATCACACAAGAGGGTTACGGCGGGGCTGCATTATAACGGTAGATGGTGGCAACGCCTGAACAGGGTTTTACAATAAAGCGGATGGCGTAGCAAATTAACCGCAAAAACGACTCGGTTCCGTGGCACACGGCAGCCAGCACGGTTAACATAATTTGGTTCTAAGTGTGTACAAACGCTTGAATTATAGATAGAATCGCGCGCCCAAGCGTTGGTTGAATGATATAGGAAACAGCCGACTCAAACATAAAGACGAAGAAACCAGATGCCACAAGTAAAAGTTAAAAATGACGAGCCGTTTGACGTAACCCTACGCAAATTTCGTCGTTCATGCGAAAAAGCCGGTATTTTTACTGAAATGCGCGCTCGCGAATTTTATGAAAAACCAACGGCCGTGCGCAAACGTAAAGGCGCAGCTGCCAAAAAACGTGAAATGAAACGCGCTTCACGCGGCCGCATTCGTACTACGCGAATGTACTAATTCAAAACGAGTTTGGGACTCGATCCCGTACTCGTTTTGATCGGCTTTTTACCAGCCTAATAGCCACACAAACAACACGCACATGTCCCTTAAAGAACAAATTTTAGACGACATGAAGACCGCAATGCGAGAGAAAGCCACCTCGCGTTTAGAGTCCATTCGCATGTTACGCGCCGCCATCCAACGCAAGGAAGTAGATGAGCGTATCGAGCTTGACGACGAGCAAGTACTCGGCATTATCCAAAAACAGATTAAGCAATCGCAGGATGCGATTAAGCAATTTATTCAAGGCGAGCGCACCGACCTTGCTGACAAAGAGCAAGCCCACGTAGACAACCTCGCTAGTTATTTACCTGCTCAGCTGAGCGATGCAGAAGTAAGCGCCGCCGTCGATGCCGCCATCGCCGCTACGGGCGCAGCGGGCATGCAAGACATGGGCAAAGTGATGGGTGCGCTTAAAGAACAGCTGCAAGGACGCGCTGACATGGGCAAAGTAAGCGGAATTATTAAAAGCCGCCTAAGCTAAACTCTGCGGCAACGCAGCCGTTGATTGTCTCCGCGTAGTATTAGTCATCCCCGCGTATTATTCGTCATCCTCGCCGTCTTCCCCGGCGCGGGGATGACGAACAGGCCACTTGAATGATAAATGGTGATGTAATTTCATCAACGTTGCATTCAGCTTACCGCTAAAATAGTCCCATGGCAGGCCTCATACCCCAACACTTTATAGACCAACTCATCAACCGTGTTGATTTGGTGGATCTTATTGATGGTTACGTGCCACTCAAAAAGTCGGGCGCGAACTATAAAGCCTGCTGCCCATTTCACAGTGAAAAAACCGCATCTTTCACCGTCTCACCCGGCAAGCAGTTTTATAAATGCTTTGGCTGCGGTGCGAGCGGCACCGCCATTAGTTTCTTGATGGAATACGACCATCTTGAGTTTAGAGAGGCCGTAGAAAAGCTTGCAAGTGCTGTAGGCCTTGAAATTCCCGAAGAAGCTAGGCCGCCGCAATCGACCAAGCACACACAGCAGGGCGTGGATTTATACGCTCTAATGAATTCGGTGAGTACCTATTTTCAAGAGCAATTGCGCCAGCATCCGACGCGCGGTCAAGCCGTTGAATATTTGCTCAAGCGGGGCATCAGCGGCAGAACGGCAAAACGCTTTGCATTGGGTTATGCGCCAGAAGGATGGGACAATCTAATGACAAAGCTGGCCACCGGGCCAGCCCTTAAAAAGGCGTTAGAGGATACGGGCATGCTCACTCATAACGAAAAGGGGCGCGTGTACGACCGTTTTCGCGAGCGCATAATGTTTCCCATTGAGGATCATCGCGGCCGCGTGGTGGGTTTTGGGGGACGTGTTCTCGATAAAGGCGAGCCAAAATATCTTAACTCTCCTGAAACCCCCATTTTCCATAAGGGCTCAGAACTGTATGGATTGTATGGCGCCCGCGGCAGCATTAAAGAACATGACCATGTGATTGTGGTTGAAGGTTATATGGATGTGGTGGCGCTGTGGGAAGCCGGCGTGGAACACGCTGTTGCTACGCTAGGTACCGCCACCACCGCTATGCATTTACAGCGCCTATTTCGGCAATCCAGTAATCTGGTATTTTCCTTTGACGGTGATCGCGCTGGGCGCGCTGCCGCATGGAAGGCTTTGGAAGCGTGTCTGCCGCAGATGCAAGACGGTCGCACAGTAAGCTTTTTGTTTTTACCCGACGGTGAAGACCCCGACTCAATGGTACAAAAAGAAGGCAAGGACGCTTTTATGCAGCGCATGAAAGGCGCCACTCCCATCATTGCTTTTTTGATCAACCACTTGTCAGAACAGGCCGACTTAGATCGCATGGATGGTCGCGCTAAATTGGCGAGCCTGGCTAAACCTCTTATCAAACAGCTACCCCAAGGTGTGTTGCGCCAAATGCTTATCGAGACCATCGCGCGAATGGTGAACACGGCGCCGGCCGCATTGCTCGAACCCGAACCAGCTCAAGCCGATAATTCAAGTTGGAAGAGAAAGCCACAGCACTCAATTCAACCTACTAAGCTGTCGCCCATCCGCACTGCCATTTCATTGCTATTGCAAAACCCCGATTTTGCGTCACAGGTGCCCGACTTGAGCAAGCTGCGTGAAGCTCGGGTACAGGGGTCAGAAGTGCTGATTAACTTACTAGAACTGTGTAATGAACACGCTCTGACCAACACAGCCATGTTTTTAGAGCGCTTTCGAGGCCAAGAACTGCACTCAGCCCTTGAAAAACTGGCAAGTCATGACCATCTGTTAAGCTCTGGGGAACTACAAGCTACGTTTAAGTCTCTGATCGCCCATATTGAACAATCGGCTGCGCATGTTGAGCTAGAGTCGCTTATCTCGAAAGCCGAAAATCAATCACTTAACTCAGAAGAGAAGCAGAGACTAAACCAATTGTTACGCCGCCAGCACGAATAACGTAAGGCCACTATTTAATTAACGCAATGATCTAATATTGACGCAAATGTCTAATTTCATTGAATAAAAAGCGATTTTTACCGCCAGTTGTTATAAAATCGCGCGTTAACCTGAGTTAAGCCCCGAAAAATTACCCTCGTTCAAGTGTCCCGCTAACCGCACTTGAACGCTTTTGTGTGAGGTTCCAAAAATGGATTCCAGTAGCAAAAAGTCTGAACTAAAACGACTTATCTTGAAAGGCAAAGAGCAAGGCTTTTTAACCTATCGAGAAATTAACGACCACCTTCCCGAAGACATGAACGACACCGACCAAATTGAGTCGGTAGTAAACATGATCAACGACATGGGTATTGAAGTGTTCGACAGCGTGCCAGACGCTGACTCCTTGCTGTTAAAAGCGGAGTCAGACAAGGAGACTGAAGACGACGACGACAATACGGACGCCGTGCTTGCCACCGCCGTTGAAAGCGAATTTGGTCGCACCACTGACCCAGTGCGTATGTATATGCGCGAAATGGGTACGGTGGACTTATTAACGCGTGCCGACGAGATTAATCTTGCGCAACGCATCGAAGACGGTATACGCCAGTCAACAGTAGCGATGGCCGCCTGCCCCTCGGCGATTAAAACGATCTTAGATTATTTCGAAGACGTTAAAAACGAAGAGATGCGGCTCACCGATCTGCTCGTTGCATTTATTGATCCCAACGCCGAAATCGATCCGAATCCAGTGCAATCGGGTTCAGCCGCATTGAACAACAAAATCGATGACGAAGACAGCGTTGAAACTGACGATGACGATCTGGACGACGATGACGACGTAGTAGACGAAAAGGCCATCGACACAGGCCCTGATCTTGATGAAGCCATTGAGCGCTTTAAGCTGATGGCTCGCCAACACGCACGCCACGACAAAGCACTAAGCAAATACGGCTACGACAGCAATCAAGCCCGAAAAGTTCAAGAAGAATTGATC
>CAYGNS010000243.1:0-4687 GCA_964351295.1 uncultured Gammaproteobacteria bacterium | reverse complement strand
ATCTAAAGCCGAGGCTTGAATGATAGCATTTTCTGCGAGACTAATATCGGCCGGCGTGTAGCCCAAAAATTCAGGTTGATTGCGTAACTCCACAAAGGCCGCAACTCCAGCTGTATCAAATTGCGGCGATGGACTTAATGCTGCAAGCACTTCGGCGCTGGCTGTATTGATGTTCAAAGGCACGTTCTCGGCTGGCAGTACGGTGACATAAGGTTCCAAATCAGCAATTATTTGTGCAGTAAAGCCCTGCACGAACCGCAATTCGCCCAACGAAGACAACTTTTGATCAGACGCATAATACGGTATCTCGGTACTCGCATAGCTCCCACTCTCTCGACCAAACGGCAATTCCAATTCATTCGAGTCAATCCAATCCACTAAGGAATCGTGTAGTTGGTCTTTGATCTCGAGTTCGGTGACCCCAATAATTTCGAGCAAATTAAAGAATATCTGTTTATGCGCAACCTTTGCGCGAGGGTCAGTAACGGCGAGGTTGTTCAGGTTATAACGTCCTTGTAGATCAGAAATAAAAAAGTCTATGGGGACTTCACCGAAGTCAACCCTAGGCAATGGCTCTGCTTCTTCTGCATTGTCACGCTCTAAGCTAAAACCCTCTTCCTCGCTGGAGGATGGGGCCGACTCAAGTTCGCCAATTCTAGCCCAATCTTCTTTTTGATGGTCAGAGGTTCGATCTTGGTCTTCGTGCAATAACCGCATAGCCCACGCATTAGCGCCTTGCGCATATTGATACCCTTGTTCGGCGACATTTTGATTTGATACGCGTCGAAGTAACAACTGTTGGTCTTCAATCATAAAAGCCAAAAGTGTAACCATGAGAAATACAAGCATCACGACGACTAACAACACCACGCCGCGCTGCTGCGTGGAAGGCGCGCGCCAAGGTTTAGTGTTTGTAACGAAGACCAGTGGAACGGTTGCTCGATCACTAGAGTAAGTACACGGTATTGTGTGTTGGCTCATGTATCTCATCAATTCGAAGTGTTACCACTGAGCATGAGAATGATCCTCTCAAAAACTTGTCCATTTTTTAACTCCACGCGCAACTCAATCAAATCGGGTAGCCGCGAAGATTCGGTCCACCGTTTTGACTCGGAACTTCTGCCGTCCTCGATAGCATGCAAGGTAATATCAACCGCCTGCACTTCTTCTAAGAATACCCGTTTGGTGATAGAAGTATCACCATCGGGGTCCATCACCGGATATTGCGTACGCACAAGGTACCCCTCTGCAAACTCCCATTTTATGCGCCGTGGCACCCCCACTCCCGATAAACGCAAATCGGGGTAGAGCGCGGTGAGCTCGACGAGACTGTCGTTGTCGTTAATGGTCATTGCGGTTTTCAAGGAATCGCCATACTCGTCCTTACCGAGCCGATTGCTTGCAAAGCGCAAATCACGCTCGAGAAACAAAAAGAATTTTTGCAGTTCGGTGATCTCTTGATGCTTTTGCATAATCCGCTCACGCGCATCTAAGAACTGAATCAAGGCTGGAAAAATAATCGAGGCGATCACAGCGAAAATGGCGACCGCAACCACTACCTCAATTAATGTGAAGCCTGCCCGATTTTTACATAATGTAAACCGTTTTATCACGCTAGCGACTCTCGATCATGGCCGTGGTGAGTTGGCTTACGACACGGTTCGATGCATCTCCGGCTAAGCTCACTTGCACCGACACTAAATAAACCCCATCAACCTCGGTGCTGTCTTTCGTTAGGCGCGTGCGCCACTTATGGCCACCCATTGTCACTGTGTCGCGCTGGCTACCCTGTTTGATGCGTCCCGTAAGCGCGTCATAGCGCGCCTTATCAAGCGTATTGCTTGCTACCCACTCTGCAAGCACTTTCTTCTCCAACTCAGACTGCGCAAACGTGTATTTATTCGCCGCGTCAATAACGGCCACCACACCAATGCCAACAATCATCAGCGCAATCATCACTTCAATCAGTGTGAAGCCTCGTTGCTGTGACCCGATCATTTTGATTTTGATTCCACAGTGAGCTGCCCCTCTTCATTAAAATAAGCACGATAGCGAAGCTCATCGCCAATAAAAAACGCCTCAAACGGGGTTATTTCGCCCATGGTATCAATCAAGACCTGCTGTCGACGCGGCGCGTCACTCGCGCCCTCTAACTGGGCATCTAACGCCGAGATTTTGGCGGTTAACGCAACACCATCTTGTAAGTGGCGCTCACCCAACAAGCTATCTTGATTAGCAGCACTAGACTCGGCTAGCGCCGTTGCAATAGTGTAACTATGACTGTTTAGCTCTAACGTAAACGGTGTGCCCGCCAACACAGCTTCGTCTTGCAGCTCCGCCACCACTGTCACAAAGCGCTGCGCTTCCAGCTTGGCAATGCGATCGTTATCCTGCAACAAAGCCCCTACTAAAAACGTCGCCATGATGCCAATAATAGCCGTTACAACAATAATTTCGATTAAAGTAAAACCGTGTTGCTGCACACGCAATACAGACTTCGCGTAGTGTATAAAGTCGTTATTTATTTTCATGGCTTTAAAGTAAAGCTCCGTTTTAAAAAGTGCGTGTTCTGAGATATAAGCGTAGCACCCAAACCAGCATAAGCCGCCTGTCTAACGCGAGATTAACCATCGCGAGACAGCTCGGTAACGAGCTCAGAGGCGATTGCTGCGCGTATGTAAGATTCGCGCTCAAGCCGTTAACTCGCGTCGAATTTCGTCCGTATAAGCTCTCAAATCAGCCAACTTGTCTAAACATTCGAAATCCGCTTTTAAAAAGTTGCGCAGATTAGAGCTAGCATGTTCGCTAAGTCGCAATTTCGCATGAGGGGTGACTGAGTGATTTTCATGTATTTTTGCAGGCTCAACAATTCCAAGAACACGTTCGATGTCAGCATTCAAATGTTCGGTAGTCAGCACCGCAAAGAGCTGCTCTGGTACTAAATTCTCAAGCAAGTCAGACAAGTAAAAGGCGATATCTTCTTTCAAATGATGAATCGAGCGAAATTCTTGCGCTACTTCTTCATTAAGCACACCGTTTTCATACAACGCCAGCGCCATCTGCTCTAGTGAGCCATATTTCACCAAAATATCGTATTCACCTACAAATCGATCTTTTTGAACTTCGTCAACAACGACCAATTTATAGCGCCAATTAAATGCAGACACTGCACGCGCAATTGGATGGCGAACCACCAGCATATATTTTGCGTTACGATAAACCGTGGGCTTTTTAAAATGCGCGTAACTCACAGCAGAAAACCTCAACCGAATTGTCTCGCTTCGTCTAATCGCACTCAACAATGTCGAACCACCGCATTTCCCAACATGTAGATAAATTAAATGCTCATGGTGGTCTGAGCGAATTCGCCGCGGGCACATTCCATAAAAATATCCACGTGGGACGATCGATAATTGCTTTGTAAAACTCAATAAATTAGTCCTGTCGATTATGCACATGAGATAACGTATTAAGTTTAGCAGACCAGACACGATTGCGCTCGACGCGGTTTCGACACGAGCACACCGCCAGCCCATAATGAGAATCAGAGTTCTAACAGTCTACTATTACGATAGAATATAATTCCCAGCCATGTCATTCGGGGATCCACTAAATGGATTTAAAAAATTATCTCACCTTAGTTCCACTGCTGCTCGGAGTCGCGCTAGTGGCCGCCTGCGGTCAACCCGTTGGCACGGACTGCATGATTAGCGGTAGCGGCTTTCATGCGAAAGACCCTTGTACGCATAAGTGCCTGTCACGATGGTCCGTTACGTGTCCCAACGAAACTAAGATTACACCCAATATGTGCACTGGCAATGCGGGCTGTACGCCAGGCACTTGTGGATCGGGGCTGGTTTGTTACAGTTTTGACGACCCCTTTGAGGAGCAAAGCTATTGCGTACCCGAAACACTCTGCGGCGATGACTTAAGTCCAGTGGAATTACTTAATTGGGAACAGGATTCAGCTTCTAGAGCTGCGGCCCTGCGCGAAAAGTACGCCGCCAAAAGCGCCAAACGCACAAGCCAAACTACTCAAGTAGCACCCGACGCTGAGGAACTTACCGCCCCCGAAGCACAAGAATAGTTCGCGATAGACGCACATAGAACGCTCTGCTAGACAATTGACTTTATCGAACGTTACTCGCGAGCAATTGCATCGGTAGCACTTGCCGATCATGCATTTTATTGTCATAGTTTATGACATATAAAACAAAAATCAGGATGTGCCCGTGCGCCCTACTCTTTACAAATCCGATATATCTTACTTTAGCGGTAAACTCGAAGCGTATTTACGCTATCGCGGCATCGACTACGCAGCGGTTGATGTCAATGCGCAGACACTGCGATACCTCGCTAAACAGACAGGCTTTGGTAAAATGCCGGCCATAAAGCTATCCGATGAACGCTGGCTGTTCGATACCACGCCAACTATCCAATGGCTTGAATTGCAGCAACCTGAGGACGTGATTACTCCTAAGGACCCCGCGCTGGCATTCTTTGCGCTATTGCTTGAAGACTATGCCGACGAATGGTTGTGGCGACCCGCCATGTGGTGGCGGTGGGTGCCTAAACTGTCACGTCGCACCGTAGGCTACAAAATCGGCAAAGAAATCATTAACCCATTCTTAGCGGCTCCTGCTGGGTGGTATTTTGCACACCGCCAATTACGCGAATGGGTGTGGGG
>CAYGNS010000242.1:0-4698 GCA_964351295.1 uncultured Gammaproteobacteria bacterium | reverse complement strand
ATTACAAGTAGGACTATTAGGCGGGGGTTCGTGGGGTACAACAGTGGCGTCGCTCGTCGCGCGCAATACCGACATCTGCATGTGGGCGCGCGATCCCGACACGGTAAAAGAGATTAACACCCACCACACCAACGAAAAATACTTGCCGGGTGCCACATTATCTAAAGATGTGATCGCTGCTGAACAGATTAAAGACGTGGTGGCGAAGGCCGATGTGTTGATTATGGCCGTGCCGTCAAATTCCTTTCGCGAGGTGCTCGAAGAAGCCCGCCCGCATCTACGGCCGTGGATTCCCGTGATTAGCCTCACTAAAGGCTTAGAGCGCGATACGGATTTGCGCATGACGGAAGTGATTCAAGAGGTGCTGCCAGGTCATCCAGTGGGGGTGCTCACGGGACCTAACTTAGCGCGCGAGATTATGGCTGGGCAAGCGGCCGCGAGTGTGCTCGCCATGGACGATCCTATTATCGTGCGTCACTTACAAAAAGTATTTAACAGTGGCCTGTTCCGTGTGTACATCAACGACGACGTGGTGGGTTGCGAATTAGGTGGCGTACTCAAGAACATTATTGCCATTGCCGTTGGCATGGGCGTGGGCTTGGGCGCGGGCGATAATACGCGCTCGGCCTTGATTACTCGCGGGTTGTCGGAAATCACTCGGCTTGGCGTTGCACTGGGTGGGCGCACCGAAACATTCGCGGGTTTAACGGGCATGGGCGATATGCTCGCTACCTGCATTAGCCCGCAGAGCCGTAATCACCATGTGGGTGTACAGCTAGGGCAGGGCCGTTCGATTGACGAGATTATTGCCGACATGGTGATGGTGGCCGAAGGCGTAAAGTCGGCGCCTACGGTGATGAAGCTCGCCGAGCGCATGGGTGTAGAGATGCCCATAGCCCGCGATGTAAGCGAAGTGATCGCGGGGCGCAAAACCCCTATGCAAGCCTTCTATGGACTCGTCCGCCAACGGGCTGGCTCGGAAGCCGAGCCCGGTTAATCTGCCGCTGGCTCGGGCGAAACGGCGCTGCGCAAACCTGCTTTAACCCGTGACGCTTGCGTCATGTAGAAATCGGCGTTGCGCTTCTTGCTCGTCAATACCGTGCCATTTGAGCCCGATAAGATGAAAGATCAGATAATTCACGGGTACGACTACTAGCGTGATCAGAGTCGCAAATAAAATTCCGTAACCTAACGAAACAGCCATCGGAATTAATGCCTGAGCTTGCAGATTAGTCGAGAACATCAATGGCATTAAGCCCACAAAGGTCGTGAGTGACGTCAACAATACGGGCCTAAAGCGCACTTCCCCTGCGGTAAGCACAGCGTCCATAATTGGTGTGCCGCGACCACGTTCCTTATTGATGTAGTCCACCAAAACCAAGCTGTCGTTCACCACGATGCCGGTCAGCGCGAGAATGCCCATCACGCTGAGCATCGAAAATTGCACATCCATAATTAGATGCCCGAAGATCGAGCCCACAATGGCGAGAGGGATTACTGACATCACCACAAACGGCTGCGTGAATGATTTAAAGGGAATGGCTAACAGCGCATAGATCATTACGATTACGGCGATAAAGCCCAACATAAAACTCTGATTCGTTTCCTGTTCGGTTTCGGCTTGCCCATCTAAGCTAAAATCTAAACCGCGCTCGCTGGCAAACAGGGGCTCTAAAAACTTTCTTAGGTCATCACGAATTACATTTACGTCGTACAGCGTCGCGTCTACGTCTGCGCTCACTGTCACAGTGTGTCGTTGGCGATCACGATAGATAGCGGTAGGGCTGGTTGACGCGCTCAAATCGGCTAATTGTGATAACGGAATGGTGCGATTAGAGGTGCTTATGCTGATCGGCATATTACCAATGTCGGTGATCGACGAGCGCTTCTCTAAGGGATAACGCACCATTACTTTAAGCTCGTCGTAGCCGCGCTGAATACGCTGCGCCTCAAAGCCATACACTGCTTGGCGTACTTGTGCTGAGACATCCGCTAACGACAAGCCAAGTGAGTCGGCTAAAGGTCTTAGTTGCAACTGCAGCTCTTCTTTACCGCTCGTGTAGTTGTCTTGAATATCGAATACGCCGGGATAGGTGCGCAGGTATTCTCGAATCTGTTCAACCGCATAAGTTATGCGCTCGTCATTCTTGCCATAAATGGCGATCGAGATGGGCGCACCAAAATTACCGAACGATGAGGCATAACTAAGTTTCTCGGCCCCTGGGATATCGCCTACGGCTTCGCGCAATCGCTCGCGTACTTGCGAAATCGAAAAATCCGCTGGGCGTTCTTCCGCGCTCGCCACTTCAATAATGACCACGCCTTTGTTCGTGCCAAACGTTAAACCGGTAGGGCCAAACGTGAGCCCCGCCACCGACACATAGTATTTAAAGAGCGTCTCGCCGGTCTCTGGATTAATAAACTCAGAACTTATTTCCCGAGCGGTTGCCGAGATATGGTCTACATTCGCTTTCGTGGTTTCGTAGCCCGTAGTGCTGGGCATGGATAACTGCACAAACACCGCATCGTCCTCAAATTGCGGAAAAAAGGAGGCCTTGAGCCAGCCGCTAGAGACGAGCGTAACGGTAATCACGAACACGCACAAAGCGCTAACCACCGTCACGGTTTTGTTGCGCACACAACGATCTAAAAACGGTTTATAAATCGTAATAACTGACCGCTCGAACCCGCGCGAAAAAGACTGCTGCCATTTGCTAAAACCCGTAATCGTGTTTTCGTCGCGCGCTCTAATTGAGCTCATGTGCGCAGGCAAAATAAGTTTGGATTCGATGAGCGAAAAGGCCAACACCGGAATGACTACCAGCGGGATCTGCTTGGCAAAATTGGCGAGTTGGCCCTCCACCGCGAGCAGTGGCGCAAACGCCACCATGGTGGTGATCACCCCAAAGGTAACCGGTACGGCCACTTCTTTAGTGCCGAACACCGCGGCTTCGGCGGGCGGCATGCCTAAGCGCTGATGCCGGTAGATGTTTTCGCCCGTGACAATGGCGTCGTCTACTACTATCCCCAGCACAATTAAAAACGCAAACATGGTCAGCATATTTAGCGTTAAGCCGAAGAATGGCATTAACGCAAACGCGCCTAAAAAGCTTACCGGAATGCCAATGCTTACCCAAAAAGCGACGGCGGGGCGTAAGAACATAGCCAGTAAAATCATCACCAAAATACCGCCGTACAGCGCACTCTGTATGAGCGTATTAAGGCGGTCTTCAACCACTTTGGCGGTCTCGCCATAGGTGCCGAACTTCACGCCAGGCGGCAAATTATCTTGGTAGTCGGCAATAAATGCTTTCGCTTTGTCCGATAGTTCGATCGTGCTTTGTTGGCCCACCCTGTACACTTCAAAGGTAATGGCTTGTTCGTTGTTATAAGTGGTCTCGACCTGCCTTATATCGTATCCGTCACGAATATTAGCAATGTCGCCGAGGTATACCACTTGATCGCCCGAGCGCGTTACGGGGATGCTTTCAAAGTCGGCTGGATAAAAGGCTTGCCCATCGGTGCGCACCAGAATATCGCCATCGCGGGTTTGCAAATTACCGGCGGATACATCCACAGCATTACGCTGAATGGCCTGACCAATACCGGCAAGGGTAAGGTTATATTTTTCCAGCGTTTCGGGCGTCACTTCAATGTGCATTTCGCGCCTTGGCGCTTGCAGCGGCCCTACCTGAGTAATGCCTGGCACTTGCAATAGCGCTTCGCGCGCATCGGCGGCTACTTGAAACAACGTATCGTAGCTAACGGCATCGCCATACACGGCTAGCCCGAGCACTTGAATGGGCACTTCGGCAAGCTGAATAACGGGGCGTTCAGCGTCGAGCGGTAATGTATTCAGGGCATCCACGCGAATTTTAATGTCGCTCAGAATTGCTTGGTTGTCATAGCCCGCTTCAATTTGCGCAAACACTGACGAGATGCCTTCGGAGGAGCGCGAGGTTACTTTTTCGATCCCCTCGATATCGGCAATGGCTTCTTCTACTCGCGAGGTAATGGTTTCTTCAATCGAGCGCGGGTTGCCGCCAGGCAACACCGTGTTAATAGTGACTGTGTCTAATTGAAAATCGGGCATCAGCTCCAGCGCGACATCACGGTTAATGGTGATTAAGCCGGTGAGCATAATGCCAATCATTAATAGATTGGCCGCCACATGATTACGTGCAAACCATTCGATCATTGTTGTGTCCTTGCCAATTGGTCAGAGTTGGTGGTGCCATGCCAAAAATTAAGCCAAGCGTGCTTAGCTCGATACGCCACGATGTAGTTAATGGGAACGACGATCAAGGTAATGACCGTGGTAAATAAAATACCAAACCCAAGCGAAATCGCCATGGGTTTTAAAAATTCGGCTTGCGTGCTGTTGTCTAACAACAGCGGTGTGAGTCCGGCAAACGTGGTTAACGATGTGAGTAGCACGGGCCTAAAGCGCGCCCCACCCGACGTTAGTACCGCCTCAAACACCACCATCCCTTCTTTGCGCTTTTGATTGATATAGTCGACGAGCACAAGGCTGTCGTTCACGACCACTCCCATCAGTGCCAGAATGCCCACCATGCTTAAAAACGCCAAATCCTTAAACAACAGCATATGCCCAATAACGCACCCGACCAACGCTAAAGAAAAAAAAGACAACACAAAAAACGACAGGCCATACTACTAAAACCCGCTACGCAGGAG
>CAYGNS010000241.1:0-4714 GCA_964351295.1 uncultured Gammaproteobacteria bacterium | reverse complement strand
CGCTAGTGTCGACATTTAGAGATAACGTGGTTCAGTACAACCCAAAAGTTGCTTTCGCGGCACTTTACAGGGAAGAAATAGCAACGCTGGTAATGTTGGGTTGCACGAATCCGTCTGCAAGTTCAGTGTTGTCAGCCGTCACAATGGTTTCTCAGCGCGAATACTTTATCGATTGGGACAAAATCGAATACGAACTTGTTAACTCAGGTAAGTTAGATCGTTTACTCGTGAATATGAAAATTAGCGCGAGGAGTCAGGTTAAAAATGAAGTCGGGTTGATAAATGTATTGGACCTCTGGGAGTCGCTCGCAGAAGAAGAAGCGATGGGAGTACTGCAACACTATTGTGATGTTCATGATATTTGTTGTACCCCAGGCGAACAAACTCGAGCAGCAATCAAGCGGTCACTTAATCGGTATGGTTTAGCGCAAACGGCCAGGTATATTTATAGCGCAGTTTGGAATGCTCGCAAATATTCATCCGAAAACGGTTTCGACAGATACCGGGCGTTTACCTTCATCTACGGGAGTCTAAACTTTTGGATTGAAGATCCGAGAGCGAGAAGCTACGAGGCACGACCGTTTATTCGCACCGAACAAGTACTATCAGAGCCAAATCATGTATCACTTTTTGCTGGCCTTTTCTTGGAACCAATCGACGTGAATTACTTTAAAGATGCTGTGGGCATAGCATCGTTTGAGAACACTCAAAGTTGAATGGAACAGGTTGCATGCCTGGATGATAACTTTGAGGGGGTCAGGACCCTTAACATCAACTTCGAGATTTTAATCCAGTTGAGCTTGTTGGAGAGGAGTAGCATATTTAAGCTCTGTGAGGACTCAAGTTTCAAATTCGCCAGGAGCATGTAGGGAATTAGCATACAGAACGAGCTGAAAGGCTCTGTAATTGATTCAGATGGTCATTGTGCATGCTTGTGCTGGCTAAAGAGACTTTAAGGCTTAAAACCCATCTGACGAGCTCACTTTATGTTTTCACACAGTTTGTGACTGTTCAGGGCAACTTTGACCCATTCGCATTGACATAATCGACTGGGTCTTAAATACTCAAATCGATCATTCAGCAATTTTCGGAAATCCTACGTATTTTAACTTTATGTGGAATTGAAAAACTGTAGTCTATGCAATAAAAATTATGAATATGGACTATAGAAATTCAGCACGAAGATATCTTGAGTCTTCTAACAGTAATTTAGCTAAAAATTTAGATGCGTCGTTAAAGTATGCAGCGTTAGATCTGCGAATGGCGATGGAAGCTATAACTTATGACAGAGCTTTAGGGTATAAAGATGAATTTCCACCTGAAGAATACGAAACATGGCAAGTAAAAAAAGTCATGGCCATTCTTCTTGAGATTGATCCCTCAGCCGACCAAGACAGTTCTTTGTTCGTAGGCGTTGAAGAGGAATATGGTGTCCCCGCGAAAGAAATGACGCCCCTGGGTGCTGAGAAGGTATTGAACTTGAAGCTACTAAAAAGCCACTACGACGCACTAGGTAGTTACCTTCACGTGCAAACAATAAAAAGTCTCAGATCCGGTAAGCTAATTGACTATAAGAAAATGCGTAGTCGTTGCGAAGAGATTTCTACATTCTTAGCAGAAGTCCTGTCTTCCCCCGTTTTCAATTTAACATTTGGCGCCTTTGCAGCTATTGATTGTTCTGGCTGCGGTAAGACTATTCGTAAGCGCTCTCCTGTCGGAGCAAAGAAAGTTTTAGCTGATTGTCACGAGTGCGAAGCGTCTTACACACTAGCGGAGGAAGGTGATAAGGTAAAATGGACACCTAACTTACATGAATTAGAATGTGGTAATCCAGATTGCTCTTTTAGAGTCAAGCTCTGGCACCGCGAGGTAGCGCTTGGCCGGAAATGGGTTTGCGCAGAATGTGGAGGCGACAATATTTTTTCTCTTGGCACAATTTATCAATGTCCAAGCGATAAGAACGACTCCTAAGGGCAACTTTGACCCATTCGCATTGACATAATCGACTGGGTCTTAAATACTCATTACGGTCGTTCGAGAGACAGTAAAAATGGAACAATATCCGGATTTACGTTAATGGAAGGTTTCTACAAAAATGTCGCCAGTTCACGAGTCTTGGGAAGGGGTTATGTGCATTTGGCTTTAGTGAATTTTTTACATGTCAAATAATCAGCGGGAAAGTTGGGCATATCTTGAAGCGTTAATTTGCTTTGGACCTCTCGGCCTCTTGTTGGCTCTCGGTTTGTTATGCTTGCCCGTCTGGGCGATTATGCTAGTTGCTAAAGTCTTTGGGCTCATTGGTGCAGAATACGAGCTAACGTACTGGAGTCTCCTTCGTCCTATTGGATTGGTGTCGTTTGGTGTGCTTGGATTGATCGGCCTGAATCGAGTTATTTCACATCTCTTTGGTGGTGTTCCACTTCAGCAGAACCGAACCAGTACCACCATTGCAGTGCTGGCGGGACTATTTGCATTTATTTGGTTCAATTTTGAATTTTGGCTCAATACAGAAGTCCTTCAGACGTTTATATGGCATCAAATAGCGATAGCTTTTGCCGCGTTAACCTTACTTCCCGGGCTCTGCACATTTCATATTCTTTGGTACTCAGGACGAGATTTGTTTGATCGGGAGGGCTGAAGCGTACTCACAACAAGTCTTGGGAATACTCAGATCAAATAAAATTCAATCAGTGAACGCGATGTTCGACTTTGACCCATTCGCATTGACATAATCGACTGGGTCTTAAATACTCATAACGGTCGTTGAGCACGTCAACCATAAGCACGTGGTTTTATCCAGTACGTGGTGTTGACGCAGCGAGGAATGTCATGGAGAGCTTGTTTGTTTATTCTATACTCGAATTTTTGCAGTTATGCACTCGCGATTCCCAGCTATATTGGATGGTATATACAATTTAGCTTGCTCTTGAGTTGTCTCTGTCTATTCACAGATATGCTCAAAAATAACAAAAGTAGTTTGTCGTATTTTTTAACGCTTTATATTCCGATTTTGGCTATTCCTTACTTACTTATATCTAAGAAAAAGTCTGATCATGAATTAAACGCGGTGATCTTCATGCCATGGCTGTTGTTCGTCTTTCTCTTCCTTTTTACCCGAATCTGCATCTAATCGAGTGGAATGTAAACATTCATGCTAGTGAGACTCGTCTTTTTTTGATGGACGCTTGCTACTAAATCAAGCTTCTGACTCCAATGTCTCTTTAGGGCAATGAGAAGACATAGGATTTGATTTCCTGAAGCGTCTCAAATACATTCATCCCAAGCATAGGAAACTGAGACAAAGCTGCCCCTTAAATTTGATCCTCACTATTCGCCGCAGGTTCAATTTGAACCCTAAAGGAAACTTTGTTTTTAACATCAGGAGTTTGCAATGATTGAGAATATCAAGATACAACCTTGGGTCGGAGACTATTATGAACAGCGGCCGTTCATGGGCAAAAGAGTCCTAGTCCTCGGCGAGTCGAATCACACAGATGGACGGGGCGAATCCACTTCAAACGAACTGCAACGTTTAATTACTAATAACGTGCAAAGTATGGTGTTTCAAGGTAAAGAAAATTTCTTTACCAAGGTTGCTACCGTTCTCTGCCTATCACGAGGAATCGATTTACCAACCAGAGAGCAAATTGAAAGTCAGTGGCACGATATAGCTTTCTACAACTTCTTATCGGAAATTCTACCAGATTCTCGAGTGCCCACAGAGGCATGGATGTGGGAAGAATCCAAAGGCGACTATCTAAGAGTTTTATCAAGCTTGCAGCCTGAGATCATAATTGCGTTGGGGAATAATGCCGAATCCGCTGCACGGGAATCGTCCAAGGAAATTCCCATCGTAAAGATCAAACACCCTTCGGGTGGTTTGGCCTATGAGTCTGCCGTGAAGGCAATTCAGGAAGCATTTTCGCGGCTACGCTAACGCAAAAATTAAAAGCAATTGATGATGACTCTATTCTAGACGTGATGTTGGTCGGTAGTGCTCCCGCGCTTTATAAAGCAAGGCGATACTTAGACTCATCGCGGCAAGCTCATCACCTTTGAAAAAGACCGACCTTTCAAAGATCTACAAGTCAAACCTGGCCACATTGGGTAGCCCGATTTCCTCATAGTGTAAATTGATTGAATAGTGTTTAAGACCGTGAGCGCACAAAGCAGTTGGGCGGCGGTTAAGGGCAAATAGCAGACGTTTTTCGGAGAGTTGGACGATTTCGGTAACTCCGCACATGACGGCAAAATAAAGCAGTAAATCCGTTAATTTTCACAATTCCGGTTGCTATTCTACGTTTTCGTTATTCAATGATAGTAGGTCTCAACTGTGCAATTAGTACTAAAGATAACGGCTGGAATTTTATTGGCTGTACTAATTCTGTTTTTGATTAACAGAGCTTATGTTAACCCCCCCCCACGTCAGGGTAGTTGCATCAAGTGTCCCTTGAAACTCATCGCCAATCTGAAATTAGAAAGGCGAGGGCAGTCGCCAATAAAAAAAGTTGAATTTGATAAGAAGGTAGAAGCAAGGATGAAACTTATTGCCAACGCTGATGAAAATCGAAGAAAAGAGATTCTTTTGGCAGAGAAACAGCGTGCTTGGAATGACTATTACAATGAAGCAGCAGAATGCTTGGTTTACTGTATCTCAGTAGATCAAATGATTATTTGTGAGAACAACCGTATTAAGGCGAGAAGGGCTTTTGAT
>CAYGNS010000240.1:0-4747 GCA_964351295.1 uncultured Gammaproteobacteria bacterium | reverse complement strand
CGCTAAAGCATTCGAGTTTGCCCACACCGCAAAACCATGCAGGCTGCGGAGCATGACGGGATGATTGGGGAACGCGGCATCTAGCATTTGTCGATTGGGGTAATTGTTCGCCCACGCGCCTTCATCCCAACCCTGCCCAATAATCCATTCGCCATCGGGTAGGTGTGATGCCTCGCGTTGAACCTTTTCAATAGCTTCGGAGGGGGTAGCAACATCGCTTAAGTTCACCCTTTCAAGGATCTCCCCAAGCTCAGCAATGTGCACGTGCGAGTCGATCAAACCAGGAATTGCGGTGGCACCATTAAGATCCACTACTCGCGTTGTATCACCGATCCATGCTCCGCTGTCTGAATCGTTGCCTACCCACATAATGATCCCGTCTTTTATCGCGAGCGCCGATGCATCCGGTTGCCATTGTCCATCACGAAAAGGCGCGTTAGATGCGGGGATGCCGGTAAGACTTGGTTTGTCCCAATTAAGTGTATAAACGCGCGCGTTTTTAAGCACTAGGTCGGCGCTTGCGGTAGCTTCGATGCCGGATTGAGACGCCTGCGTGGAGGTAAACACGCAAACTAGCAAAAGGATAAGTAAAGAAACAATGCGCATAAACAGCCTTTTTAGTTTTAGTTTTTGGTGGGCAGCTTGAAAGAACAGCTACAGCATCAAGCTGCGAAGTATTTCGCGTATCGCTAAAGTTAGCACGATTGTGCCCGTAATCGTAGCACCGCGAGCTACGAGTATGTCACCCTCGAGAAAATCGGATACGTCATCCCCGAGACGTCGGGGATCCATTTTCTACCACCGTGCTAATCCATGGCCCCCGCCTCCGCGGGGGTGACGTTATTAGCTTGCGCGGGAATGAAAGAGGGGCCTTTCCTAACGCGCAACTAAAACCACTCGGCGGTTTTTAGCCCGCCCACCGTCACTCGTGTTAGTTGCTTGTGGGGCAAGAGGCCCTACACCATGGCCTTCCATGCGAGTGCGGTTGATTCCGTAGTTTGCGGCAAGCTCATCAACGACCGCCTGTGCGCGATTCTCAGATAAAGCTTTATTATGAGCCAAGCTGCCCTGCGAGTCGGTATGCCCCACTACCCATACAGAGAGATCAGATCGCTCATTTAATAGTTTGGCAACCTCGGTAAGTGCGGGAGCTGAATCAGGCTTGAGCGTGGCTTTGTCCGTGTCAAAATAAATCCCTTCCACAATCACGTACCCTTTGGCATCTATGTCTTGCCCGAGCGCGGCGGCATCGAGCGACACCATTCCTTCATCCATTTTTTGTACTTCAACCACATGGATGTCAGTAAAAAGCTGCCCTACAACTATGGCCACGTAAGCGGTGTGTTCGGCTTCGTCAAAGCGCGCCAATAAGTAATGGCCCGCGGTATTGCTCATAGCGTTCAAGCCGGCATACTTTTGTAACGTAGGTCCTGCATAGGCTTTAACGCATTCGTATTTTTCTTGATCGCAGGTATATAAAACTTCCGCGCCGGCCTGCTCTACGGCCATTTCATAATTCTTAAATACTTCAAAAATAGATCGATCTTTTGGTTTGTTATAAAACAGCCTAGTAACGCGACCTTCTAGTGTGAGCCCGGTGGGCACATTGCCGCTTTCGTCCGTACCCATAAATGCGTTGTATTGATCAAAGTCCTTAACATCTTTCTTACGCAATGTTGAACCTTCATAAGGCTTTACCAGAGTGTGATCGGTAAGTGCCTCTTTTGCTTGTGCTGCGGTAGTACCAATTGCGCTGAGTATGGCTAGGGTCAATAGAATTTTTCGCATGCTTTCGCTCCTTTGGGTGTGCGTGCTGGGATGGTTCTTACACGTGACTTAATTTGTTGTCACCCTGCTGTGGCCCAGCGCTTAACTTATTTGGGTTCGAAGAGAGATGCTATTGCGCGGCTCTCAAGTGTTAAAAGGATAAAGCAGCACATTGGAAAAATCTATTCTATGAAGAAGAACGTTTCATCTTTTCTATAGAGAGTCAAAGCGCAAGAGGGACTAGTCTCACTAAACTAAAGGTTAGGTGAATGATTGGTACAGAACTTACTGCGTCGATAAATGTAAGGTGATCAACTTTTTTGCACAGTTTGAAATGGACTGATCACCATAGAGTTCACTGGTGGCTATTTTGGCAAACTTATTTTCTTGAACTCAATATCATCGGCGAGCGGCCCCGATATTAAGCAGCGGTTTATGGCGCCATCTTTGTCTCGTAGAAATTGGATTTTAGGAAAGTTACCTGCTGCTGAGACAAACGTATCAGGTTGATATGGCGTCAACGAGATCGGAGTCATGCCCACGGGTGAAACGACAAGCGAATCGTCTTGAGCATGAACGGCATAGATGCTCTGCAATTCCTCGCTATAGAAATGCCCGACATACTGCTGCAAATCAATATTGCTTTTATCAAACTCTATCAAGGTGACCTTGCGCGCCTTAAGGCTCCCCATTTGACCAATTATGTAACTGAGCGAGTCTACTCGTTGATTCGCATCTAGATTAAATTCAATATCTAATCCAGTGTCTGCATTTAGACTAAATCGTCGAGGGCCAATTTGTGGGAGCAACGTTGCTTGTGTTGAATTAAAGGTGGAAAAATACATTTCACTCTGCCGCACACTGATGGAAAAAGTAGTGCCTGAGTAGAGCTCATAATTTCCTGCATATTGTTCGAGCGTTTCTTGGCTAGCTACTTTCCAGGTCTCTGTCTTTTGATCATGACTTTCGGGTAGGTACAGATCAGTCAATTTAAAGGCCAAGTTGGCTGCATCGAAGTCGGCTCGATTGCTCAAAACAGCCACAGCAAATTGTTGATCTGGAACCCTTATCAAAAAGGCTCTAAATCCCGCGTCTCGTCCACCGTGTGACCATGCTTGCAAACCGCGATATGGTCGCAGCTCTTGCCCGTTTGCGTGTAAAGCTTCGTCTAAGTCCGAGGCCGCAGATCGAGAAGCCATGGCCTTGACGACCTCGGTACTGCCTACAGTATGTTCCACAAAATTGTTAGACCATTTCAGCAGGTCTAATACCGTTGTTTGAATACCGGTAGAACCGGAAATTTCACTGTTGTAGTTGAGCTTTATAAATCCGCTAGCACCTCGCGCATACGAGTACGCTCGATTGGGAATTAGGCGATGGCGATCGTCATAAAACTGGGTGTTGTGCATGCCTAAGGGTAAGAATACGCGCTCTTGCATAAACTCAGAAAATGGTTGACCTGAAACCTGTTCAACGATTTTGGCAAGTAAGAAGTATCCTGTATTGCTGTATTCAACACGCGCTCCCGCATCGAAATTTTGGCCTTTTTGGTTAAAGACTAATTGCTCAATTTGGGTTTGAGTTGTTACATCATCATCTAGCTGCCCAGCCATGCTGCGTAGCGTGCCAAACTCTCTAAATCCAGACGTATGGTTAAGCAGGTGTTGGATAGTGATCTTTGCATTGCTACGTTGCACTGCTGGCAAATAATCGCGAATGTCATCCTCAAGTGACAGTTTCCCGTCAACCTTTAATAGCATGATTGCAAATGCGGTGAACTGCTTGGCAATCGAAGCCGCATGGAATACTGTGTCGGGCTTGATGGGAATGTCGTACTCCAAATTGGCGAGCCCAACGCCATGACTAAAGGCTAGTTTGCCATTGAATGTTATGGCCACGGCCACTCCGGGATCCGCACCTGAATCCCAAGTCTCTAATAGCGCTACAGCACGATCTGTTGTTGGATCGCCGGGTTTGTTGGTGTCTGCGGTCGCGGTTTGCGAAAAAACAAGCATGCTAACAAACGCTGATTTAATAAGAACTCTGATAATAGACATGGCCAATCTCCAATTTGAATGAATATGGCAATGCTATGAAATCTGTATGCAAACTCGACCGACTTCGTGAAGTCGAACCAAATTTATGATTCGATTGAGGTGCTTCTTCTGAACTCTGTAGGCGTTTGCCCTGTATTTCTCTTAAACGCGGTGTTAAACGAAGATTTTGTGTTAAACCCAACCGCGTGAAGAACCTCTAAAATAGAGATCGTCTTATTCCTCATTAAAATCGACTTTGCTGAGTCGATGCGATGTTTGTTCACGAAGTCAAAAAAATGCATTTTGAATTGCGAATTGATAAGTTCGGATAAGTCGCGTGGCGATAACGCGAGTTGCTCTGCCAATCCTCTTAACGTGAGTTCAGAGTCGAGGTGAGGCTCATTAGTTTGCATAAATGTTTTAAGTTTAGCTGCCAGGGTTAAGTCGTAAGCAGAATCTCTAGTGCTACCTTCTGACTTGGAGTGTTTGATGTTTTGACTCTCAATGCCGCGAAAAAGCTCTGGATGTAACAACGCCTTAAGGGTAATCCAAGAAGTCACCACCAAAACCAGTACGGCACCAACGGCTTGGAGTATAAAAAAGTAGGTGTAGACTTCTTCTATAAAGAGCACTGATCGAATTAATACGAGCGTATGAACAAACAATGAAACGAATATCAATTGCAATAACCATGCGAACAACTCGGACCTTTGGTCGGAATAATACCAGCGGAACTCGGCTCTGACTTGAATTACAAAGTGCAGTGCCACGCCGATGTAGATGTAGTATTGCAGATGCAAGGTTGCGTTGATTACAGGCCAATCGATCATATTTTGCACGCTTAATATGAGCACTATTAAGAATGGCAATGCATGCATCGCATGTTGTTTTCTTAGCTTGAAGTCGGCTTGGCAGCTGGCATAAAAAAAACCCAAGAATAAGGG
>CAYGNS010000239.1:1831-4779 GCA_964351295.1 uncultured Gammaproteobacteria bacterium | reverse complement strand
CAGTTACCGCGAATACTTGGTCTGAACTAGCCGGGAGAGCCGGCTATGCGGCTGCTTATCATCACATGGCTATGACTCGACTCGCTAAGAACCCTAGCGATGCAGCGGGGCTTGCCTATTTAGAGCGTGCTGCGCAGCAGGGGTATGCTCCTTCGAGTGCGCGGTTAGCAAAACAAGCCGACGCAGCTATGCTTGCTCAGGTAACACCACGGCAACCGTCTATAACGCCCTCGCTAAAAGATATTAAGTGGATCACTACACAAGACGCCTCGCACTGGACGATCCAATTATTAGCTTTTTCTGAGCGTGCTGCTGTGTATACCTTTGTTGAGCAACACCAGTTGCAAGCGAGTGTCGCCTATTTTCAGGATATCTACACGACTCCAAGACTGTATAAAATTCTTTTTGGCGTCTACCCAACTAAAGAGCAAGCAACGATCGCGTTGCGCTCACTGCCGCCAGAACTTGCGGTGCATCAGCCCTGGTTGCGGTCCTTTGCAAGCGTTCAAGCAACACTGCGCCAAGCTAAGTAAGCGGCCATTGAGGTACTGTTATTTACGCGCAGCTTGCGTTATTGTTCGGGCGCTCTAAACACCGCATTGGTGTCCTCTATTAATCTCAACTTTTTTATTATGCACCATGGAAATTAACCCGCTATTTGAACGATGCAAGGACCTGCTACAGCGGGGCAACT
Organism: uncultured Gammaproteobacteria bacterium; assembly: GCA_964351295.1. GTDB lineage: Bacteria > Pseudomonadota > Gammaproteobacteria > Arenicellales > Arenicellaceae > Arenicella. The sequence goes on along the minus strand of CAYGNS010000239.1, from coordinate 4,085 downwards.
CGCTCAGGGGGTATCTTTGACTTTGATACGAAGGCTGAGCGCCTAGAAGAAATACTCGGTTTGCTAGAAGATCCAAAAATTTGGGATCACCCAGAGGAAGCTCAGCAGTTAGGCCGAGAGCGTGCGCGGTTAGAGCTTCTTGTTAGTACCCTAGAAAATGTTGCTGCAGTAGTGTCCGATAGCCAAGAGATGCTCGAATTAGCCTTGCTGGAAGAGGATCAGTCACTGGTTGATGATGTGAGTAAAGACCTCGATTCGGTTGAATCCGCGCTGACTAAACTTGAGTTTCAGCGCATGTTTTCTGGAGACATGGATGAAAACAACGCGTTTATTGATATTCAAGCGGGATCGGGCGGTACTGAAGCACAGGACTGGGCGAATATGCTGCTAAGAATGTATTTGCGCTGGGCGGAGGCCGAGGACTTTAAGAGCGAAATTGTCGAGTTAAGTGAAGGGGATGTGGCAGGTATAAAAAGTGCGACGGTTAAGGTGACGGGTGACTACGCGTTCTGGTTTTTGCGTACCGAAACGGGGGTTCACCGATTGGTGCGTAAATCCCCCTTTGATTCGGGCAATCGTCGGCACACATCGTTTGCGTCGGTATTTGCTTATCCTGAAATCGATGACAATATCGACATCGAGATTAATCCTGCTGATCTGCGCATAGATACGTATCGGGCGAGCGGTGCGGGCGGGCAGCATGTTAACAAAACCGATTCAGCGGTTCGAATCACACATGGACCTACGGGAATCGTCGTACAATGCCAAAGCGATCGATCACAACACCGTAACCGCGATGCCGCAATGAGCATGCTCAAGGCGCGACTATACGAACACGAGCTGCAGCAACGCCGCTCCGAACAACAGGCGGTTGAAGAGGAGAAGTCTGATATAGGTTGGGGATCGCAAATTCGCTCCTATGTGCTCGATCAATCGCGTATCAAAGATCTTCGGACAGGCGTTGAGACAGGCAATACACAAGCCGTCTTAGACGGACGCTTAAACCAATTTATTGAGGCGAGCCTCAAACAGGGCCTTTAAGGCCGCTTTTAATTAGCCAGTGACGGTAGTAAATAGCCATGAGTGAAGAAAACGAACTAATCAAACAACGCCGCGAAAAACTGCAACTGTGGCGCGCGCACAGTGACGCATATCCCAATACCTTTCGTCCAGAGAATTGGGCTAGTCAGATTGAGTCAGAATACGGGGAAATGGATAAACAAGTATTGGCTGAGCAGAATGTAAGTGTGGTCGTTGCAGGGCGTATCATGACGCGCCGCATTATGGGTAAGGCTAGTTTTGCGCATATTCAGGATAGCAGCGGAGCCTTGCAAATCTATGTACAGCGCGATGCGTTGCCGGAAGACGTGTATAACGAGCAATTTAAAAAATGGGATATTGGCGACATTATCGGTGTACGCGGCAATCTATTTAAAACCGATAAAGGCGAGTTGTCGGTCAAGGTAAGCCACATAGAGCTGTTAGTAAAATCTTTGCGCCCGTTACCCGAAAAATTTCATGGCCTTGCCGATCGCGAAACCGCGTATCGCCAGCGCTATGTAGATCTTATTCTGACTGAAGAGAGTCGCGCGGTATTTAGAACTCGCTTCAAGATCATCGCGTTGATACGCCAGTTTCTAATTGAGCGTGATTTTTTAGAAGTTGAAACACCGATGATGCAAATTATACCGGGCGGCGCTGTGGCACGGCCGTTTGTTACGCATCACAATGCTTTAGACATGGATTTGTATTTGCGCATCGCGCCCGAGTTGTACCTAAAGCGTTTAGTCGTTGGTGGCTTTGAGCGCGTATTTGAAATTAATCGAAATTTTCGTAATGAAGGTTTGAGCACTCGGCATAATCCAGAATTTACGATGTTAGAGTTTTATCAAGCCTACGCTGATTATCAGGATCTAATGGATACCACCGAAGCTATGTTTAAGCGCGTTGTAGAGGGCATTAGTGATTCTGGGGTAATTCAGTACCAGGGGCAAACGATCGATTTTTCTAAGCCTTTTGCACGGATGACGGTGGCCGAGGCGATATTGAAATATAACCCGCAGATATCGGCTGCCGATTTAGAGGATATTGCAGCGTTACGCCGTCATGCGCAAACGCTTAAGTTGCACGTAAAAGAGTCTTTTGGACGCGGTAAATTGCAAATTGAGATATTCGAGCAAACCGTTGAGGAGCAGCTCCTAGACCCCACGTTTATTACCGCTTATCCCGTTGAAGTGTCGCCGTTGTCACGCCG
>CAYGNS010000239.1:0-1821 GCA_964351295.1 uncultured Gammaproteobacteria bacterium | reverse complement strand
CTTCGTGACAGACCGCTTCGAGCTGTTTATTGCCGGCCGCGAAATTGCGAATGGGTTTTCTGAGCTTAACGACCCTGAGGATCAAGCAGAGCGCTTTGCGCATCAAGTTGCCGAGAAAGATGCGGGCGACGCTGAGGCCATGCACTATGACGCAGATTACATTAGAGCGCTAGAGTACGGTATGCCGCCTACCGCGGGGGAAGGTATTGGCATTGACCGACTCGTTATGTTGCTAACCGATTCAGCTTCGATTCGCGATGTGCTCTTATTCCCGCATATGCGGCCCGAGACAAACCACTGATATGCCATATTGCCGCTGCCTCAAAGCGGCGCGGATGGGTGCTTGAGATTTAAATGATATGGCAAAAGTAAATCTGCCTTTAATGATCGGACGTCGTTACTCGCGAGCTAAACGGCGCAATGGGTTTATCTCATTCATCGCTTCGATCTCCATGATCGGCATTGGCCTTGGCGTGTGGGTGCTGATTACAGTTATCTCTATTATGAACGGATTTGGTAACGAACTGCGAGGACGCATTTTAGACGTGACCTCTCACGTTACGATTTCTGGGCAAACGGGATGGTTGGAAGATTGGCGAGTGTTAGAGCCCACTTTGCAGACCCGCGATGATATCGAAGGCTATGCGCCCTACATTTACATGCAGGGGTTACTCAGTAATGGCAATTCTGTGTCCGGTGCAATGATCCGAGGCGTTGAGCCTGATCTGGAGGCGGGCGTGTAGTCGATTGCTGAGAACATGACTGAAGGGATTCTATGACAACTGCAAGCGGGGTACTACAAGATTGTACTTGGCGAATTATTGGCGTTGAGCTTGCGGGCGCAAGTTGGAGACAAAGTCACTCTTATCTCGCCGCAAGGCACTTCGAGCCCCGCCGGTCTCACGCCGCGCCTGCGCCGCTTCACGCTCGTGGGTACCTTCGATATGGGTATGAATGAGTACGACGGGACGTTGGCGATTATTAATATTGAAGACGCAGGCAAGCTGTTTAAGGCTGATGCACAAGTGAGTGGTTTAAGGCTCAAATTGGATGACGTTTATCAAGCGCGCCAAGTAGGGGCTGAGTTGCAGAATGAGTTGGGTTACGGGTTTCTGGTCGATAATTGGACGCGCCAACATGAAAACTTTTTTCGGGCGTTAGAGATTGAGCGCCGGGTGATGTTTATCACGCTATTTTTGATCGTCGCGGTGGCGGCATTCAATATAGTCTCTACGCTCGTGATGGTTGTCACTGATAAAAAAGCAGACATCGCAATTTTGCGCACTATCGGTATGTCGCCTCGGCAAATAATGGGTATCTTTTTTGTGCAAGGTGCCACCTCGGGGTTTATAGGTACGATGGTGGGCGCTGTCGCAGGGGTGCTAACAGCGCTGAACATCGGCTCGATAATCCAGTTTATTGAGCGCTTAGTGGGGCACCAAGTATTTCCAGCTGACGTCTATGTAATCACCGATTTTCCAGCCGACTTGGCCGCTGCAGATGTCGCTATTATCGTTATTGCTTCTTTGTTGATTAGCATGTTAGCGACGCTTTATCCGGCGTGGACCGCTAGCAAAACTCAACCTGCGGAGGCGTTGCGCTATGAGTAAGGTTACTGGACAAGAATCGGTGGCGACGGCAATAGGTCAGGGCGGTGGGGCGACTGTAAATGCCGTTTTGCAGTGCAGTGATTTATATATGATGTATACCGAAGGGCCAGCTGCTGTAACGGTATTGCGAGGCATAGAATTTACCGTGGCGCGGGGCGAGCGGATTGCCATTATTGGCGCATCGGGTTCTGGCAAAAGCACGCTGTTACAT
>CAYGNS010000238.1:0-4789 GCA_964351295.1 uncultured Gammaproteobacteria bacterium | reverse complement strand
TGTGATGCGACCTGAGGTGCTCTAAATTGTTGCACCCATGCTGGCCCAGCCGTCTGCAAATCATTGGCACCTTGCCCCGCAATAATCTGTTCAAGCGCATCGGCCATGCCCATAGTATCGTCCGGCGCCGCATACCATGCCAGCGTTCCGGCTACTTCGGGCAGCGATGCCGTATTGGCACATACGACGGGCGTGCCACATGCAAGAGCTTCAATCACAGGATACCCAAACCCTTCGTAAATGGACGGAAAAAACAAACAATCCACCGCGCTATACAAGGTAGCTAATTCATGGCTGGCAACGGCCACTCTGAGCACCTCGTCATGGTGCAAAGCATCGAACACCGATGGCTTAGCTCCACTGAATATCCCTGTCTTTAAAATCTTCACAGGCAGACCGCGTTGGCGTAAAAGTTTAAAAGTCGCTACCACTACCTCATGATTTTTATAAAACTCATTGCCCGATACCAATATCCAGAAATAGTTATTACTCATGCCTAAGCGGCGCCGAAACAGTTCGATATCTGCGGGGGAGCTACGCACAAAGTTCGCGTCAAGTGGCGAGTGCACAACTTCAATACGCTTGGCTGGAATACCTAACTCAGTCGTTAAGTCGCTGGCGGTATTGGCGGATACGGCAATCAACTTGCTAGCGGTGGATAGAAACTGTGCCGAGTACAAAGCAAGTGTAGGTTTACGACCGATATGCTGCGCACCAAAACGTCCGCGCCATGCAAGAAGCGGGATCAAGTCATGCACTGTCACTACCGACCGCGCGCGAGCAGGTGCTAGCGCGCCGCCGTGCTTTTGAGACACAGATACCGCAGGCAATAAATGCGCATAACCATGGTCTAAAATATGCCGAACAGCATCATGACTGACCTTGTGGCGGCAATAAGTTCGAGCGAGCTGAGGGTAGCGCACATAGCGCAAATAACGCATTAGCAATCGCGATTTCGCGAAGCGTTCCAACGATGAGATTGGCTTGTACATTTCGGCCGACAACGACTGACTGCGCAGCTCTGCAAATACACGCTGGGCGTAAATGTCCATACTGAGACGATGGTCAGCGGCAAATCCTTGAAATAAATGTACTTTCATACCTATGAATAGGCTCCCTGTAGCACTACTCAACCACGAGCGCGAATTGCGCCTGCATACACACCTTGGCTGAGTGACGAGTGCTAGCACCGCCCCAACACAAGACCCGACTTAACCGCAGCGGGTCGAACTGCCGCCATCCGCTAAACAATCGATCGGAAATAATCGATTGTAGGTTGCAAACCCTCTTTGAGTGATACGGTGGGCTGCCACCCTAGAATCGACTTCGCAAGTTCAATATCGGGACGACGCTGCTTTGGATCATCGCTCGGTAAAGGCTTAGCGACAATCTTAGACTCGGAGCCTACCATCGACTTCACTTCATTGGCTAGCTCGAGGATCGTGAACTCCACCGGGTTACCGATATTTATAGGGCCGGTCACCTCTGGCGCGCTGTGCATTAATCGGATCATTCCTTCTATTAGATCTTCTACATAACAAAATGAGCGAGTTTGGGAACCATCGCCATAAATCGTAATGTTGTCCCCTCGCAGCGCCTGGACAATAAAATTGGACACCACACGGCCGTCATTAGGGTGCATGCGCGGGCCATAAGTGTTGAAGATACGCATTACTTTAATCTGCACTTGATGCTGGCGGTGGTAATCAAAAAACAGGGTCTCGGCACAGCGCTTTCCTTCGTCGTAACAAGATCGAATCCCTATAGGATTCACGTTGCCCCAATACCCCTCCCGTTGCGGGTGCTCCACGGGATCGCCATAGACTTCACTCGTAGAAGCTTGCAAAATGCGCGCCCCTACCCGCTTAGCTAATCCGAGCATGTTAATCGCGCCGTGAACGCTCGTTTTGGTCGTCTGCACGGGATCGTGTTGATAATGTATCGGCGATGCTGGGCACGCTAAGTTATAGATCTCGTCAACCTCCACATACAACGGAAACGTTACATCGTGGCGCAAAAGTTCAAACTTAGGGTTGTCTAGTAGGTGCAATATATTGGATTTGTTGCCCGTGAAGTAGTTATCTACACAGAGTACTTCATCACCATTTTTTAATAAGCGTTCGCACAAATGCGATCCTAGAAATCCAGCGCCGCCTGTTACCAGTATTTTTTTATTCATATTAGGACGAATGAGTTGAGTGGCGCGTATACCGAGCGAGCACAAAGACCATCGCTAGGCTAACAAAAAAGAAGACGCGAATCCTAACGATTTGCAAATTAAAGTCAAACAGAGCTTGGAATAAAACCGCACAAGCAACCGCCAACAGCGCAAGTAATAGCGCGTGGTGGTGACGACTGCGCGTATGTCGGAACGAGGCTAAAAGTTGCCATAGCGTGACCGCAAAAAAACTTAAAAAAAGTATTAAGCCAATCACACCTTGCTCTAACAAAACATGCAAGTACTCATTATGCGCTTGATCATAAACGATCTCGCGCAAGGCATAGCCATCTCTATAAATTTCAAACACAGTAGCATAAGCACCGCCCCCATAACCAATCAAGGGTCGTTCCGCTATCGCAATTAAAGTAATCCACCACTGCAACGGTCGCTCACCTAACACGGTATACGATTGACTAAACCGCTCGACCACGCCCTCACCCAGCAACACAATACCCACCAAGGCAAAAACGAGGGCGGCCAAGAAAACCAAAAATCGCGTCAAGATTCGATCAAAGCTCTGCTTCTGTGTGGCTGCGCCAAACTTAGCACCAAAGCCAAATACGAGCACCGAGGCAATGATTAGCAGGCCAGCAAACCCTGCTCTGGACTCTGACATCACGATACAAAAGGCCAAACCGAGCAGTATCAGCACGTGCAACATGGCAGAAGAACTCAAGACGCCGAGCGCCGCTTGCAATAGCGTTAAAGCGCGCAATTGATAAAGACGGTAAAGCAACGGGACAAGCGAGCCAAGACTGCAGATGAGCAGGAAACTAGCAAAATGATTACGATTAATAAACAGCCCACGCATAGCCTCAAAATGGCCATCTAAGGCGGCGCTGTCGACCAAATGTGTTTCGCTTACCCAGGCTGAATAGGCCAATCCAGTATGCACAACTCCAACCAAAGTTAGCAACCACAGCAGCGACTTGACCCGTGCTGTTGTGGTGCACAGTAGAACAACGCTCACGAAGGTCGCCAATACAACAAGCTCGCGCAACGCCACAGCCAAACTAGCTTGCGGGGTTAACGACCATTTAAATGTAGGTGCAAACCAAGCTGGTCGTTGTGCTTGGGGGAATAGATATTCATGCACTCCGCTATCTAAAGGCAGAACGGCCTGCAGTACCAGCCATAGTTGCGTGGCTAATAAACAGCTCACCACCACTAATGCAGAGCGAAAATGCAACTGCCGCACAGATTGAACGCGCATAAGTATGGCGATCAGAGCAACGAACAATAGTGCCAAGGTCGGGTAACGCCACGCAGGATGGTCGATCCGACCCGGTACAAAAGCCACGAACGCGAGGCTGATTAAAAGAACAGTCCACACTATTCGTTCAAGCAACTCCAGCGCAGGATTAGGTCGCTCTGATTCGCTCGTGTTAATGGTTATGGTATTTTCCGAGCGGTACACGTTAGAGTTTTGATGGTGGCTAGAGATTGAAGGATTAGAATGGCAATGGCGCGTGCTTACAATGCGTTGGCACAGTGTACGCCGCCAGCTAGACCTTCAGCACAGTCGGCATTGCTCCGCAAAGCCTCACGCAGCGCGCTTTCGGTCACACCGATTAAATTGGCCGCCATCGTTAAACCCACGTTCGGCGGCAACAATTCGGGTAAACGCTCGCAGAGCGTAATATTCATAGCGAGAAATGCTGCGGACTTTTTTACGCAATGCGCCGCAATGTAGCTTCGCACTTCGGGGCGCGCATTGGCCAATCGATAAGTGCTTAAAAATGCAAACCGCGCCTCGGCGACAGGTATGGCTAGAGCCGCGTTCCCATTTAAATGCAGATCGGCTAGTCGACCGTATGCCGCGGAGTCGAAAGGATCTTGTACTATCTGCACGCGCAACGCCGTAAGTAGTGTTCGTTCTAATTTTAAGCGCTCATCGGGCCACGTAAGAAAGCTGAGTCGCCGCTCTAGCTCAGCGATATTAGGCGAATTAGACCCACCCCCGAGCACAACATCAACCTTCTGCTCGGAAGTCATAGTCGGATTTGAGAACACGAGACCCCACCACAAGGGCGCGCGCAATAGCGCAACCGCACTGCCAGCGAACAACACAAAAAGAAGCGCTAAGAGCGTCCTAAACGGTCGTGCAGAGCGCCTAGGCCTTGCTGCGCTTCTTGTCGGCTTCTTCGCCGTACGCGTACGAATAGGCATATCCGCCATAACCGTAATATCCCCCGTAATGATATGGATTACCCTTTTTCATCGAAGCCTGAGTTAGCACTAGGCCGCGCACCTGTACTTTACTCGCGGTAAGGCGCTTGAGCGCTTCGCGCACCATATGATGTGTGGTGCGGTCTGACTGCACTGCTAACAAAACTGCATCGGACATCTTGCCCAACACAATAGCGTCGCTCGCCGGCAATACAGGCGCAGAGTCAATCACGATATACGCAAATCGTTCTCGAAACGTGAGCAGCGTACTACGAAATTTGTCACTCGCAAGCAACTCTAACGGATTGGGCGGTGTGGTGCCGGAATTCAATACATAGAGATTGGGCTCTCGTGCATTTTGCTCCACGCAATCCTTAATTTGAGCCGTACCCGCAACGT
>CAYGNS010000237.1:2048-4794 GCA_964351295.1 uncultured Gammaproteobacteria bacterium | reverse complement strand
AAGCTTGGTGCTCGCGTTCTCTATGTACCGCAACTCAAGCCGTTTCTTTATTAGTATATCTTTCGGAACTCAGTGTTGCTGTTTAAAGGTGGTGGTGTTTCAGTGTTGTGGAAATGGAATGATGTGCAGCGTCTGTTGCAAATATTTGTGATGTTTGCCGTGCTTCGCGCACCGCGTGTGGCGAACCTGCGGATGATGGCTAAAGGCGTGTTGCACGGCCTGATAGGTCGATCCGGGAAACTCGACGAAGGTGCGTCTGCGGGTCCCCGGTAGTGTTTACGCCCAACAAAACCAAGCTGATTTGGTGATGCCCCCTATCTCAATACCAAAAATGATTTTTAGCCCAACTTTGATATGTCTCTGAGTGTACGCTTTATTTTAGTTAACTATAACTCCGGTGAGTGGCTGCAACGCGCAGCTCAATCCGTGTTGGACTTTACGCAGGCCACAGTCTCGGTGGTCGATAATGCGTCAAGTGATAATAGTTTTAGCGCTACGCAGACGGCCATAGATGATGCGCGAGTAACGTTTATAGCGAATCCCACGAATCGTGGATTTGCGGCGGCCAATAATCAGGTCTTATCGGCATTGTGCGAGGATGTTGCCGTATTGATGAACCCAGACTGCTTGCTTAATGCCAATACCTTAGCGCCTTTGCTTGCTGCGCTTGAGGCTGACCCGCGCATTGGGGCTGCAAGCTGCCGCATATTGAATGCTGATGGCACTAACCAAGTTACGTCGCGGCGCCGTTTCCCTACGCCACTCAGCGCCTTAGCAAGAATTCTGCAGCTACACCGTCTTGCGCGACCGCCTGCGTGGGCCCAAGACTTTAACTTTGGTGGCTCGGCTGAGGCTGACGAACCGCTACAATACGTCCCTGCTATTTCAGGTGCGTTTATGGTTATTCGCCATACCACTCTGAAGGCCGTGGGTTTGCTGGACGAAGCGTACTTCATGCATTGCGAAGATTTGGATTGGTGTAAGCGCTGTGAGCTGGCTGGGATACCCATCGCGTTTGTCGCGCAATCAAGCGTGATGCATGCCAAAGGCGTCAGTTCTAAATCTCGACCTATCGGCGTGCTGTGGAATCTGCATTCTGGGATGTTGCGTTTTTTTGATCGTTATTATCGATCTGAATATGGGGTGGTAATAACCGCCGTCTCTAAATTGGGCATCTATGCGAGTTTCGTGGCACGCGCGGCTTTAAGTTTGCTTAAGCAAGCCCAGGAAAGTCTATTGTCCAGAATGCGAGCCCAACGCACATGATTGTGGTAACCGGTGGCCGTGGTGTTGTGGGTCAACCACTGTGTACACGTTTGGTAAAATCCGAGCTTGATTTTGTGGCCGTGTCGCGACATCTGCCGATACCGAATTCGCAGGAACTGATAGCCGACGACACCAACTGGCTGCGATGGGACTTAGGTAGTCCGCTCGCTGCAGCGCACACGAAAAGATTAAAAGGTGTTCGTTGTTTAATGCACTGCGCGCCACTCTGGACTTTAAGAAACGAGAGCGTCGAGAGCCTGGCTGCGTTGGGTTTACAGCGGATAGTGGCCTTTTCCTCAACGAGCATCGAAGGTAAAAAGGATACGCGCGACCCGCATGAAGCGCGACTCGTGGGTTTGTTGGCTGATTCTGAAGAACGGATTAAAGCGATTTGCGCACAGTTAGGCATCTCTTTAACGTTGTTACGTCCGTCGCTGATATACGGTTATGGGTTGGATCAAAATATCAGTAAAATCGCACATACCATTCAACGTTTTGGGGTGATGGTGCTGGTGGGTAAAGGATCAGGGCTTCGCCAACCGGTACACGCCGACGATTTAGTGACGGCGGCGCTGGCCGTCATCTCCAATCCCATCACGTATGGTAAGACCTATAATGTCGTCGGTGGGGAGACACTTTCTTATCGGCTAATGGTGGTAAGAATTTTTGCATGTATGGGGCGTCGCCCACGCATCATCTCTGTGCCATTATGGGCTTTGCGTGCGGTTTTAACTTTCGCAGCCCGCTTTTCAAAATTTGCTTATACCGCTGACATGGCTGATCGAATGAATAAGGATTTAGTGTATGACCAACGCGCGGCCGTAGCGGACTTTGCCTACACCCCGCGTAAGTTTTACCCTCAATTAGGCATTGATATTCCGGGACAACGCCATGATTAAGTGCGCAAGGGGTAGCACGGCTCATCAAACAATAGAGCGCAATGCTCGGCCCTTCGCTAAGCTCGCGATTAATCGCGTGCCGCGCTAGCTGAAGCGTTGCTGGTGGGTATGCCGTATTCCCTTAAAATTGTTGCGTTAATAGCGGTGGTTAGCCTTGCTTCTGCATGGCTTGTAAAACGCTTGATTCCTTGGTTGATTGCTCGTCAGCAAGTGGATACCCCCAATCATCGAACCTTACACACAGGTAATGTTCCGCGGGGCGGGGGAGTGATTATTGTCTTTATGGGCGTATTAGCACTGTTGTGGTCGAGTGTGGTTTCGCCGTATTCCACTTTCTATTTGACGCTACTGACATTACTGTTGGGATGGGCTGCATTGGGTTGGTGGGATGATGTGTTCAGTCTGTCCACGCGGTTGCGTCTTGGTACGCAGTTCATATTAGCGCTAGCGGCGATTGTGTTAATAGGTTGGGTTGATCGCCTTGCGATATCTGCAACGATGGGCTTTGCGCTTGGTTGGTTGGGACCACCCTTGAGCATTTTAGCCGTGATCTGGCTAGCCAATTTATACAACTTTATGGA
>CAYGNS010000237.1:0-2038 GCA_964351295.1 uncultured Gammaproteobacteria bacterium | reverse complement strand
CAAGCGATTGTGGCCGCAACGACCTTCGCTTTTTGGTTTATGTTGCTGGGTGGTACCGAATTGGCCGTATTTTCGGCCGTTGTAGGCGCCGCAAGTTATGGGTTTTTATGGCATAACTGGCGACCAGCGAGCATTTTTATGGGTGATGTGGGGAGTATCAGCCTAGGCGCCATGTTTGCGCTACTGTGTGTTATCGCTAATAACCGCTTTGGTGTGCCCGTATTGTCTTGCCTAATTTTGTTTGCAGTGTTTGTGGTCGACTCCACCACAACATTGGTGTTGCGTTGGCGCCGCGGCGAGCCCGTGTGGCAGGCGCATAATCAGCATTTTTATCAACGTTTAGCGCGCGCAGGTTACGCGCAGAACCACATCGTGTTGGTGTACATTGGTTTAATGGTAGGCTGTTCATTGGCGGCCTCGGTAAGTCTGTACCAGCAGGCGCTGTTGGTTCCGCTTTTATTGGGTGTTTTACTTATATTGGCTGGCTGTATGCGTTGGGTGAGTCTGCGTGCCCAAGCGACATAGCACGGCCATGCTTGGTAACGCTTCTTTAAGACGGTCATCATCAACTGTTTAAAGCCAATTGCTAAGAATTACAGTATTATGCAAGCCAACGTATTATTGTGTGCCTCTGTCAGCTTTAGGTATCAGATTGACATACATCGCGCTGCTCATCGATACCCAATTAAACTGCAATCCCGACTGGACATAGACTACTTCAAACATGTTTCGTTCATTTAGCCTGTTATTGTATCAATGGAGAATTTTACTGCACGACGCAGTAGTGATTCCTGTTGCCTGGCTGTTGGCCTACTGGTTACGCTACAACTTAGGGCTTATTCCAGAGGATTTTTTGTGGGGTGCTGTGTACGCCCTGCCTGTGGTGCTCAGCGTTCAGCTCGCCGTGAACTGGTTTATTGGGGTGCACCGTGGTGAGTGGCGGTTCGTATCATTACCAGACTTGTCGCTCATTTTACGCGCCACCATGACCGGCACCATCGCAATCGCATTTTGCTTGTTTCTGGTGGCCGACCGACTCGCTTTTGTGCCTCGATCAGTATTTATCTTGTATGCACTGATACTTGCAGTATCGATGAGCGCATCGAGATTGGTCTATCGACTTGTCAAAGACCGACACTTTACCGCGAAAGCAGGTCGTAAGGTGTTGATAATCGGCGCAGGTGCGGCCGGCGAACAGTTATTACGAGACCTGCGCCGCAACCATCCAAATCGATATAATATTATTGGTTTTTTGGATGACGATCCGGAGAAAGTAGGGCGCCAGATACACAGACTGCCCATTATCGCATCAACTGATGTATTGCTTGACGTGGTGGATCGTTGGAGCATAGAGCTACTGCTCATAGCTGTTCCATCTGCCAGTGAAAAGGCCATGCAGAGGCTCGTCACGCTCTGCGAGAAATCGGGAGTGGAATTCAAAACTCTGCCTGGCGCGCATGAACTGGTGTCGGGAAAGGTGCAACTCGGAGATATGCGGGAGGTGCGTATTGATGACCTGCTCGGGCGCGATCCGGTAAAGCTCGACTGGCATCGAATAAAACACAGTTTGTGCGATAAAACAGTCTTAGTTACGGGAGCTGGAGGTTCTATTGGTTCGGAGTTGTGCCGTCAATTGGCCTCTGTTTGTTCCGCTCGCTTAGTACTGTTTGATCAAAGTGAATACAACCTGTATCAGATTGAAGAAGAGCTGTCGGAACGCTTTCCCGGTGTCACACTTTTGCCTGTCTTAGGGGATGTTTGTGATGCGGTGGCCATGCAGCAAGTGTTTACTCGATTTAAACCCTCAGCTGTGTTCCACGCGGCCGCTTATAAACACGTGCCTTTGCTCGAAGGCCAAGTGCGCGAGGCAGTACGCAATAATGTCTATGGCACCAAGGTGGTCGCCGATTTGGCGCATTCAAGCGGTGTGGAAAAATTTGTACTGATCTCCACGGATAAAGCCGTAAATCCGAGCTCTCTGATGGGGGCTTGCAAGCGCGCCGCCGAAATCTATGTGCAGCAACTCGCTGCAGACAGC
>CAYGNS010000236.1:0-4797 GCA_964351295.1 uncultured Gammaproteobacteria bacterium | reverse complement strand
GGCTTGAGGTGGTGTTGGTGGGGTTTGCCATGTACTACGTGTGCTGGAAGCTCAACTTTAAGCACATCATCACTATTGAGTCTGAGTCCTTTGTTCTGCAAAAGGGTGTGTATTTCCCCAAACAGGAATGGCAGTGGCAAACCAGCGCCATGCAGGTACTTAAACGCCCGAGCCCATATCGGATGAGCGCCCCCACTTTGTTTCTAAAGCACCTTAACGACTGCGTCGAGATTGGCGACTTTTTAAATCGCGAAGAAAAAAAGGAATTACTAGAGTGGTTTAAGCAACAAACGATTCCAGTTGTAACGGTTTAGGCGCACCACGCGGTTTGGCAAGCGTTACCGTTCCAACTCCATTAAAATGGGCGCATGGATACAGATCGATATTCTCGGCAAACACTCGTGCCACAATTCGCAACCGGCGGCCAAGCGCGCCTGGGCCGCGCTAAAGTGGTGATCGTAGGGGCTGGTGGCTTAGGTTGCCATGTCGTCCCCTTATTAGTAGGAGCAGGGGTGGGAACGGTGGTGCTGATTGATCACGATACGGTGAGTTTAAGCAATCTGCATCGCCAAACGCTCTATCGCGAACAGCATATTGGTGAACCTAAGGCGGTGGTGGCACAAGCCGAAATGGCCGCTTTAAACTCAGATGTACACGTACAGGCTCGTGTAGACCGCTGCCACCCAGATAATGTCACCGAGCTAATTGCGGGGGCCGATGTGGTGTTAGATGCCGCCGATAATTTTGCGGTGTCGTATCTACTAAGCGACGCGTGTCGAGCGGCGCAGGTGGTGTTGATCAGCGCCTCGGTAAATCGCACCTATGGTTATGTGGGGACTTTTTGTGGCCCTACACATTTGCAGTTACCCGATTTGCGTAGCATTTTTCCGCGCGTGCCCGACACCCTCGTAGGCTGTGATGTGGTGGGCGTAACGGGCCCGTCGGTGGCCGCCGTAGCGGCCGTGCAGGCGCAAGAAACGCTTAAGTTTTTGCTTAGCCAAACGGTGAGTGCAACGTTGTGGCAACTGGAACTGTGGGACTACGCAGTGCACGCTATCGATATGAGCGCCCAGCCACAAAACGATGAGCCGTTAAATAAAGTAATTGGATTTGTGAGTGCCGACTCGATCAAGCAACAATTGGTTATTGATGTGCGCGAACCTAGCGAAGTAGCCGAAGCGCGCATGCCCTTTGCACACACAGTCAATATTCCACTGAGCCAACTCACTAGCGCTTCTGAAATCCCTCATGATCGCGACTGGGTGTTTGCGTGTCGCAGCGGCCAACGTGCGCTCATTGCAGCGCAGCGGTGTATCGACCTTAACGCAGCCGTGTCTGTATTATTACCCTCTCATTGAAGCCCCGCATGTTTAAACTAAAATGGCGCTGTGTAGCGTGGATGGCGCTGCGCAGCGTGCGCCAAAGTGGCTAGCGTATGAGCGAGTTTGCCATTGCGTATATATTTAGCGCGCTCATTCTGTGTGCGTTTATTAAGGGTTCACTCGGCTTAGGTTTTTCTACATTGTGCGTGGCAATGCTGGTGCATGTGGTTGATCTGAAAACAGCCATTTCGATTGTGCTGTTTCCCTCTTTATTGAGCAATTTAATTGTGATGGTAGACGCAGGCATGGTGCGGTTGTCGCTGCGCCTTTTCTGGGTAATGTTGGCGATGGCGCTGCCAGGTATGCTCATCGGTCTGCAATTATTGCGTCAAGAAGACACAAGCTTGTCGATTTTGATCTTAAGCGGCGTATTGATGGTGTACGGTGTTTGGGGTTATCGCAATCGACAGTTTCGTATTAACGACCGTTGGCGACCCACGTTGAATCCGATTGTGGGGCTCAGTACTGGCATGATTAACGGCGCCACGGGCTCGCAGATATTTCCCATAATGCCCTATTTGCTTTCGCTACCTATATCCAAGCAAGTATTGGTGCAAACCATCAATATGAGCTTCACGTTGTGTAGCTTAATTATGCTCGTCGCGCTCAATCGCTTTGGCACTTTGGATCTGGCGAGTAGCGCGGTGTTTAGCCTTGGAGTCGTACCCGTAGCGGTGGGTGTCTGGTTAGGTAACCGCTTGCGCAAGCGTATGAGCGACGACGTTTATCGTCGCGCGGCCATGCTGCTGATGATCGCGTTGGGGGTTCTATTACAAGTGCGAACGCTGTTGGCGGTTTAATCAAAACCCGGGATTAGCGCGGTTGCGGCGGCAGAGAACGCATCCACCACAGCACCAACACCAATCCCACCACGGCCCCGCCGATGTGCGCGAAATGCGCGATGTTTAAGCCAAAGATCGACCAACCAGTAAAGCCTGCGGCTAAATCAATCAGCAACAAAACCGGCACAAAAAACTTAGCGGCCACGGGAATGGGCAGAAAAATCAGCTGCACTTTAAAGTTGGGGAAGAGCAGCGTAAACGCCACAAGAATGCCGTAGATAGCGCCCGACGCGCCAATCATGGGTGCGTTAAACAAATAGTAAAACTGCGAAAGCTGTTCTTCGGTAGCGAGCTGGCCTAGCGTATTCGTTACTTGCCCTTGGTTGATGAGTCGACTCAGGTCCCCAACGCTGGCACCGCTAGCCAACAAACTCTCGTAAGAGTTGTAGTAGCTAACGTAATTAACCAAAAGAGAAATGGCACCGGCGCCCACTCCGCAGAGTAAAAAGAATACCAAAAAGCGTTGTGCGCCCCACACGCGTTCCAGTATTTGCCCGAACGACCACAGAGCGATCATATTTAAGGCTAAATGGGCTAACCCACCGTGTAAAAACACATGCGTTACTAATTGCCAAATTCGGAACTGGGGGTGTTCAAAAAAGTACAATTCAAGGCCGCTCGGCATGCCGCGATAAACGCCATTCACCACAAAATACGCCACTACACAAATAATCACTAAACGATTAGTAACGGATTGCCAAAAGGGTATGGATTGAGTCATGTGGGCGTTGTGGTGAGGTTGCGCGGTTGGCTTGAGTATAGCAAAGCTGGGGCACTTGGTTTGTAGGGGCGTTTGTTTAAAATTTCGTATACTCACCTTATGCAAATCGTCGAACTCAGCAATGGCCAACTGCGTGTTGAATTAATTCAATACGGCGCGCGAATTAAGGCCATTCATGTGCGCAAAAAGGCACAAGGCGAGTTCACCCCCCAGTGGATTAATGTAGTGCAAGGGTATGCGGATGTGGGGGATTATCGAACAGACGAAGCCTCTATGGGCGCCACGATGGGCCCGATTACAAATCGAATCTCGAACGCATCTTTCACGCTACAAGGCAAAACATTTACCTTGCCCAATAACGCGGGGGCGCATTGCCTGCATAGTGGCGGGGTAGGTTTTGATCGACAATTTTGGACCATTTCAGAGCAGTCACAAGAACACGTACTGTTTGAACTGGGGTTCGATCTTTCTGATATTGGTTTGCAAGGGCAGTTGCGCTGCTTGGCGCGTTATACGCTCAGCGAAGCAACTTTAACCGTGCACTACACTGTACGCACCGATGCACTCACATACTTAAATGTGAGCAATCATGTGTATTTGAATCTCAGTGGACGCAACCAGCGCATCAGCGATCATCAGTTTGTTCTGTTTGCACAACACTTGGTGGAACTCGATGCGCAACAGATTCCAACGGGTGCCTTGGTGCCCGTACCCAACCCACTCAAATATCGTTTAGGCGATCGTTTGCGCGTATCGGCAATGTCGGCTGAACAAGCTGCTCGTTTCGAGCAAGTTCATGCGGGCGCCGCGCCATTAGAAGCGGTGGATCATCATTTTGTAGTTAAGGATGAAACGACCCTTGAGTCGGGCAAGCCTAATGAGCTGGTAAAACTCGTTACAGCCCACTCGGACACAAGCGATGTTGGCGTAACGATTTACAGTAGCGCACCCGGGTTTCAGTTTTACACTGCCAATCATTTAGCGGGTGAGTTTGAACCCCAATCAGCATTTTGTATTGAACCACAAAGCATCCCCGACGCAATCAATCAGCCACGCTTTGCATTTAAAACGGTAGCGGCCGGAGAGTCGTATCAGCGAGTAATTGCTTGGGAGTTTGGTTAATGGGGCGATTACAGCCCAACTTCAGTTTGATATGCATTAAAGCTATACTCAAGAGAGGATCCTATTTTCTTATTTCTTTGCTTTTCTGGGGGTGAAACGTTATGAAATCACAAAAATTTGGGAGCAGGGGATGCGCGATACTGCTGCTGATGTTGTCGACTATCGTTGGCACGATGTCAGCTTTTGCTCAAGTGAGGTTGCCACGGTTTGACGGACTAGATAATTGTGGACAGATGTCCGCTCATATTCGTTTGGGCTGACGTAACCCAACTTACGATGAGGTTCTAATGGGCACAAAATTTGAAACACTTAACAATACACTGGCTGTCGTTTCCAACATTGGTGTCATTATCGGGATAGTATTTCTGGCGATTGAAATTCAACAAAATACTAATGTAAATCGCAGCCTTGCAAACGATGCGATACAAACAGCATCTCGCCAACAACTAATGGCGATGGTCCAAGATTCAGACCTCTTAGAGATAGAGCTCAAAGCGCGCGACGGCGAAGAGATGTCTAGACGTGAACGCATGAAGCTATCGTTCTATCACGAAGCGTCACTGCGGCACCTAGAGAACGCATTCCTACAACGAAACGCTAACCTACTGGATGAAAAGTTGTTCCAATCTTATAAATTTGATCTTGTTGTGTTCACTAAGAACACCGAGTTTGCGCGCAGTTTCTGGGAGAAAAATAAGTCTATATTTAGCCCAGAGTTTCAAGCTTACGT